>CBHYLN010000039.1:0-38603 GCA_966128725.1 uncultured bacterium
GTCTCACTCTTTGTCAACCTTGGGACAAGGGTCGCCACCAAACCCCCGCCCGGTTGCGTTGGGGGGGGGGGGCCGGGGGGGGGCCCACCATGGGGGGCCCCCCGACCGGGTTCATTGCCGACATTGCCGGACATCCCATCGTGTGCGCCAATACCGGGTTCATTGCCGACATCGCCGGACACCCCAACGTGTGCGCCAACACCGGGTTCATTGCCGACATCGCCGGACATCCCATCGTGTGCGCCCCTACCGGATTCGTTGCCGACATTGCCGGACACCCCAACGTGTGCGCCAACACCGGGTTCATTGCCGACATTGCCGGACATCCCATCGTGTGCGTCAACACCGCCATCATCCGATGGGATCCCAACGTCACGGATATGCGGTGTGCAAACATCGGGTGCCACGTAGGGGCAGACACATGGGTCTGCCCCTACGTGGCCGGCATCGTTGACATTTTCCGTAACGGCATCGTCGGGCGGAACGATCATCACGATGCCGTGAAAATGATCCGGCATGACAATGTATTCATCCGTTCGCACGGTGGGGAATGTGTTGTGTAATTCCAACCACCAACGTTCCACCATGCGCCCGGCCGCGCTGGCCTGTATGCTACCGGCAACCACCGCGCCGAACAGCCGTAAACGATCCTGCACGCATATGGTCACGAAATACGCACCCGGTCGCGTGTAATCGTACCCGCGCAGGCGGATGGATCGTCGGTGACCTCTGGAACTGCCAGACACCATCATATACCTCCATCGATGGACTTCACCATTGTAGCATGGAGCGTTCCCATGAGGAATGGTTCTTCAATGTCCGACGCCCGGGATATGGCCAGGTGCATGACGTTAGGCGTTTACGCCGCACCGCCGTCATCAAAGGCGAATCCGTCCCACTCGCCGGACTTGTACGTCGCGGGATGCTCAAGGACATACTCCGTGCGCCGTACCCAACCCTGAACATCTCGCGGCGCATCGGGTACGACCATCCCGAGAAGTTCGCGGAGCCGCGGGATATCTGCCCGTCCACGCAGGGTACGTACGCAGTCGCCCGAAAGAACATACAGGCACAGCAAAAAGAATTTGCGGTTGGGGCAATCCATATCCGACGCCAACTGCAGGATCAACGGCGCATTGGAGTACTCCGCAACACACAATTCCCAATCCTGCGGCATCTCGTCCGGATAGTCCGCATCGGGTGTGTACGCCCAGAGCAGCAGGTCCTCTGCCGTCGGGTTCATTGCATCGGAGAGTTCAGGGCATGGCATATGCGCGACGGTTCCCGTTCGTTCCCTAACCGCATCGCCTGCCGTGCCAAGATCAGCATTGTGCCGCGGCGCGGGCAGGCATCACAAATTCGCGGCAATATAGTGTTTCATGGAAGGGCGTTGGCGAGTGTGCCTAGCGGTCCTGATGCATGCACGCAGGTCTGCTGCTGCGTTGTAATAATCATACGGGGCCGGACAATGGCGGCACACAGACCGCCATCGCCGACCCCGCATCAAGCGTTCGCTAAAGCCAAGGGAACCGGCACGGCCGGAACCACCGGCGTGGCCCCACCAACCGGTCACGCTTCAACGTTCGCATTGTTCAGGCAACCAAAGGCCGGTTACCCCTGCCCCTCTTGCTCGCGTACCAAGCGGTCGATTTCATCCGCATGGCCCATCTCGAATTGCTTCACCGGCGCCGCAGCAGCAGCGTTCACGGCGTCGACCGCAACCTGTGCCTGCTGTACATCGGCGTCGCCGATCTGCCCCTGCGCCGCGAAGTCCTGCAGCGCCTTCACATAGATGTAGCCGCAACGATGCAGGCTCGGGTTGAACAGCTTCACGCATGTGTGCGATTCGCAACATGCGGTGACGATGGCCGCATCGGTGAAGTGGTTGGCCCGATACACCAGCCCGGGCTGTACAACCACATACCCCCACACTGCCTTGATGTAGTAGCATCCCGGCGGAACGTCCACCGACAAGTGTCCGCAGAGCGCGGGCATCACGACGTAACGCTTGCCACACCACTCCAACACGGTGCCGTCGCAATTGTAGATCGTTACGTACCACGTCCGATTATCAACACCACAGGGGTCATCGATCCCGGAAACCCAGATATTCAATGTTGCCAAACCCATAACGGGAATCTCCTCTGGCAGGCCAAACAGCCGTGCCGTTTTTTGATGGTTACTACAGATTTCGTTTTGGGGGGGTGTGCCACATTGGTGGTAGTGCAGGACGGCATTGCCTCCTTTTTCCCGACATACGCGGACTGCCCGTATTCATGCCCCAGAGCAGCCGCCAGTGGCCCGGCCGTGCCCCGACGTTAACGCAACAACATGCCGATGGCCTGGCCACAGCCTGAGCCCAACAAGAACACGATGCCCGCCATTTACTGCTGGACGATTAATCCGGAACTGGTTGTGAATGTGAATCGCGGTGGTACGTACACTGAATCCGCCAAATGAAACGTGCCCCAATCTACACGCATCCTACGGCTCCTGGAAGTACATCATGATGCACCCCCCTTCAGGGGTACCTACTTGGAGGAGGCGGACGTATCGATAATAGCCCACATGTAACCGCAGGCCATGTGCGGATCGTGAGATGCGGGGAATGGGGCCTGTACTTCTATGCTGGAACAACTTTGCCGACCTGTTATCCCCGCATCACCGTTCTATGATTTCGCCGAAGATTTCCTCCACGTTCCCAATCACCTCGCAATCGCAAAAGCCGCCATGCTCGCGCAGCCACGGAACAACTCGCTCGGGACCCACCCCCCGTTGCCGCAGAAACACCAGGGTTTCACGCAACGTGTGATCGCATGGGGGCGCATCCTCACGATCAAGGAAATCGAACAACGCCCGTAGATCGGCTTGCGTCATTGGGATGCTGCCAAGCAAATGCTCGGTCTCTTGCCGTTTCCAGGAGTTGCGGAGATCCCGGTTGTTGTTGCGCGTGTCGTACGGGCACATGGCGTAATACAATGCTGGTACCGATGGCGTGCAGTGGCGCGCAGTTTGACTCCGCGATCCCTGGCCGCTACATGGCGCCTGACTACGATGCTGGTTCTACGTTCGGAACAACATACACATGGTGAGATTCACGCGCCAACAGGACGAGCGCCAACCTGGATTCGAGAATTACTTCGCGCCGGGCTCCGCCCCATGCCGCAACCGAATTGCCTGAGCCGCCAGTTGCGCCGATAAGCGTACGTTCTGCTTCCGCGATTTGGTATTAGGCTCGATCACAGGAAGGGCGCGCGAAGTACCAATCTGGTTCAGCAATGCATGACAGTATGTTTGGTCAAACGGATCATCCGTGTTAGCAAGATGTCCAAGAACATAGCGCTCGGCGGCTTCCCCGTGCGCGTTCTGAAACGCATTGATTGCCGCATGGCGGACCAGCCATCGCCGATCATGAAGCCAGGGCTCGATAGCCCCGTATTCAAAGTCCACAGGCTTCGGGATCTCACCGATGCTATCAAGGATCCTTGCCAGATTGTATTTGTTATGCTCGAACGCCAGGCACTTCAACAACGCCGTGGCGCAATTGGCATCACGTAGGTTCACGCCAATCTTTCCGATGGTGAAATAGCAATTTTGTCGCTGCGTGTGCGGCAACGTTCCACCTGCGGCTGCCAGCAATTCCGGAACCATGGAGATATCCGCGAGGGTCTCGGCTTCGCGCATTGCCGCCCAGGAAACCGATTCGAAGGACGATGTGCCCGACGAACGAGGCGTCACTTCGGACATGCGTTCAATCAGATCAATGAGATAAGGGCCCAATGGCTTATGGTTATCAAACACGAAAGTTCCCGGGAATGCCTGCACATCCAAAGCAGGTCGACGCAAGAAGCCCGCAGCATCATGGCTTGCCGTACGCATGCTACGTTTCAGCACATTGACCAATTCCGAACAGACGACAAAGCGCACATCGGTGCGGCCACGCAAATCGAAGTGTCGGCTCAGGGCCTACCATACAGCATTTCAGGCTTCCGAAGCATCAGCCCATCGATCACAAACCTGAGCATGCGGCAATCGTGCTCGCGAAGCGCCGCATCGTAGGCCTCCGGATCGCGCATCACCCACGACTCAACAACTGCCATGCCGGTATCGATGTCTTGGAACCGAAGACTGTAGCACCACAGCCCTGTCCAGCTTCGATGCGCATGCAGCCAACCGTCTTCGTAGAACACGAACCACCTGTCATCCATGCCACCAGGAATCAACCCGCACCTGATGCGCGAGAACTCCTCGGCTGTGTACACCGCCTGGAACCCCGGCGAGGCGAGCGTCACCGGCATGGGCTGGGTCATCCATGATTCGCGTGTCGCGATATGTGGCTGAGAGGATGTTGACATGGCTTGGATCTCCGTAAGGGGTTCCGTTGGGCTGGGTGTCTGCTGCGTTAAAAGATATCTCTTGCTTACACCACCCACTCACCCATCGTCGCGTTGGTACAGATACAGCGTGGCATGGCTGGCCACGCGCAGCCTGGGGCCGGCAAATCCGCGATGGCGCAGCTCGGCGGAGAGATAGGCCATGAGGCCGGCGTGAGATACCACGAGAACATCGCAGGCGACGGCCTCAAGATAATCGGCGGCTTCCGTCACACGACGCCGAAAGGCGTCCCGTGCCTCGCGCTGCGAGCGGTGGCCGGTCGCCCAGGCGAGACGCAGTGCCCACCGCCAGGCCCACATGGGCAGGCGCAACCGGCCGGTACGGAACTGCGCGAACTCGGCCTCGCGCAACAGCGGCAGTTGCTCAACAGGACCGGCAAACACAGCCCTGGCAGTAACAACGGCACGCTCCAGATCGCTGGCGATACAGCGTCCCCATTGAATTGTGCCCGCATCAGCCGGGCCAACGATGGCGGGCGAAGCGTCGTAGCGTTCGCGCCAGGCGTGCAGCTCGGCGGCGGTGTTCCAGCCACGCGGGAACTGCTGCTCCACGGGGAAATGGCGTACAAGACCGATGCGCATAGGGCGATGGCCGGGCGTGTGTATCCGGGTTACGTGTACAAGCGTTGAATATTCCACACAGGCCAGGGCGGCCGCGCGGCAATATGGCACGCCGGGCCGGGACGGTCAACATGTGGCGCCGGCGCCGTAACCACTACGGTGTTGTGCCGAACAGCGCGCCAACGCCGAAGGTAAGCCCCATGGCAAGCGCACCCCAGAACGTGACGCGTGCAACGGAGGTCCCCACGGGCGAGCCACCGGCGCGCGCGGCCAGCGCACCCAGCAACCCGAGAAACAACAAGGAAGCACCCGAGACGCCCCACACCAGCCAGGCAGCGGGCAAAACCAGCACCAGCAGAAGCGGCATGGCGGCACCCACGGCAAATGTGCTGGCCGATGCAAGCGCGGCCTGCACGGGCCGTGCGCTGAGCGCCTCGGAGATGCCCAGCTCATCGCGCGCATGTGCGCCCAGCGCATCCTTTGCCATCAACTGGTCCGCAACCTGCGCGGCCAGCTCCGGCGTCAGCCCGCGCGCAACGTAGATGGCCGCCAGCTCGGCGCGTTCGCGCGGGTTATCGGTGGCCAGCTCCTCGCGCTCGCGATCCAGATCGGCGCGTTCGGTGTCGGCCTGCGAACTCACCGACACGTATTCGCCGGCCGCCATGGACATTGCCCCCGCCACAAGGCCGGCAACGCCGGCAACCAGAATGCCGCCCCGGCCCGCGTTGGCCGCCGCAACGCCCACAATCAGGCTTGCGGTGGAGACGATGCCATCGTTGGCGCCAAGCACGGCGGCGCGCAGCCATCCGATGCGGTGGGTGCGATGCCGTTCGGTATGCTTGATCATGAATACTCCCAGGGAATTGCTGTTAAAGGGATGCGCGCGGAACGTTGCCAACGTTGCCGTGGAACGCCAGGCAAACACGGGCATGAACAACCGATGCACGGTTGGCCTCCGCGGCCAGAACCACCCACGGCTCACGGCCCGCAACGTGGGCATATTTCGCCGGCAATACAACAAAGGCAACGATTGCCCTATGCCGCGCGCATCAATGTCCACTTCCTGGCCACGGCCGGCTCTTATACGTATCGGCCAACGCATGTCCAACCCGCTCGGGGCTCGCGCAGCCGCCATCCGGCGCACACATGATTCCATCACTTTATCTCCAAGGAGAGACGCCAATGGCAAACTTGATCGAACACGCGCAACGCCTTGCACTGATCGGGGTGTTCGCAATCCTGCTTGGCACTGTGCTGGCCATGCCCAACACGGCCGCGGCACAATGCTGCCCAACGTATCACGTGGTAGCCAACAACAGCCTGGCAAGCAGTTGCTTCCCGCTGGTGGTTGACACGTTCTGGTCAACGGGATTGACGGGAACATCCACGCAGACCTCGCCGGGTACGGTGGGGGTAACGGTGGCGGTGGCAGGCAATTGCTGGGGAACGCTGACGGCGGTACGCATCAACGGCACGCTGTTGTTCGCGCCGTTCAACGGGGCGGCGGTAAACCTGGGCAACGGATGCGTGATACACGTGTCCACGGCGGTGAACGAGGAGGACGGCTGCACGGTGATCACCATTTCCTGAGCTGCTCGCAGGCCCGGCCCCAACGCATCCGGGCACACGGCATCGTAACCAATACGCCGGGCTGTATATCGTGATATACAGCCCGGCGCTGTTCATGGGCCGGCAACGCAACAACCCGACCGCGGCGCGGTTCAGGCCTTGGGGGGCGGGGTCTGGGACATGATGATGCAGCGGCGGCTGTAATCGATGATGGCGTTGCGATCCATCAGAATATCCGCGCCGATCACACCAGCAATGGGTTTGACCCGCACGGAAACAAGGCTGGCGTTTACATGCGAGAGATCGATGGCGTGCAGACGGACGGAGGATAGATCCATCCCTGCCAGCGACAGGTCGTGTTTGCCGATGCTGGTCAACTGCATCGTGGATGACCCCACCCCGCCGCCACGGCGCGACCGCCGGGCCAGCGTAAGGCCGTAGTGCTCAAGCATGGCCTGATCGATACAGGTGCCGCCGGCGCCGGTATCCACAACCAGCCGCGCGTCCTTGCCGGCGATGCGCGCCACCACGGTGATGTGGCCGCTTTTCTCAACGTGGAATGGAATCAACACATGGTTCGCAAGGCGTTCCGGCATCGAGGTTTCGGTTGATTGGTCTGGATTGGTCCGGTACAGGGCGCAACACGCGCACCGGGAAACGACGTATGGCCTGCGGTAAAGTTGCGGATGCGCGGGGTAATCCATACGGGACGCGCATGCGGATTGGATAAAAAGCTTGCTGACTGGAGCGCACATGTCGGCACAGGCAGTGAGATCGGCGTCGGTGGACGGCATGCCCCCCTACCACACATCAATGGCGGGGCTACCGCTGGCGGAGACGCCGCTGACGGAGATGCCGATAGTGGTTTTGCCGTCACGGGTACACATTCATGTACTCGCCACCGCCGATGGGCAACGATAGATTTATGTGTGGCGAGCAAGCACAACCTTGTGCTCGCCCCTGATTCCGACGGAGATAACCGGCTACCCCCAATCAACTATTACTTCCATGATTCATGCCTGGAGATGTACTATGACGACGACTGTCAGGATCCCACGCTTGATCGGACAACGCACGGTGCGCATTGCAATGCTGCTCGGCCTGTTCGCCATCTTGATTCCCACGCTTCCGCTGGCCGCCCAGCGCTGGCAGCTTACGCTTGGCGGCGGTGCGCCCGCCGGCGAGGAGGGCCGCGCCGTGATCGAGACGGCCAACGGCGATATCGTAACCGCCGGCACCGAGAACTCGTCCACCGGCTCGCCGCTGGCCTACGTAGTGCGCACCGACGCCAACGGAGCGCTGCTGTGGCATTTCGCGTACGATGTGGAGCTTTCCGGACGATGCGGCGCAGCCGATGTGAAGGAGTATCCCAACGGTGATCTGGCCGTGGTGGGATGGTCGGCGTATCCGGCCGGTGACCGCGCATTTGCTATGCGGCTGGACCCCAGCGGCTCGGTGCTGTGGATCACGCACTTCCAGACGTCGCTCAGCTCGTGGGCTAACTCCGTGGTGATTGCAACGCAGGGCAACGGCACCTCGACAAATCCGGACGACCTGATTCTGGGTGGCACGATGTATTACTCGAACGGCGCACCGAACGGCTACGACGGCCTGTTGGCGCGGCTGGATGCAAACGGCAATACGATCTGGATCAGCACGTACGATCTCTCGGCAAACGGCACGTTAGCCGACGTTCTTAATGGAATCGACGAAGCCCAGAAAACGGGCCCCGGCGATGTTGTAGCCACGGGATATTCGTGGGCCACCTCGGGCACAACAAGCCTGTGGGTGCTGCGCGTCGACGGCAACACCGGCGCGGTTGGTGCCGCGCCGCAGGGCTCGGCCGTGTTCACCACACCCGCCAACGTGCTGGCATCGGGCCATGCGATCGTGGAGCTGCGCAACGGTAGCTTCAACGGCGACTTGGCCATCACCGGCATCACGAACAACACGATGAACTCCTCCGACGTGCTAGCGCTGCAGATCGCGGCGGACCCGTGCGACCCGGCAAACCCGCGAGCGCTGCGGCGGCTGGGCGAGTTCGTTAATGGCAGCGCCGATGAAGGGTTCGATCTCTGTGAGATCACCGATCCCGCAGTCGGCAACGTCGGCAACGTGATGGTCACCGGATACACCAAGGTTACCAGCACCGTGGATGTGTTCCTGCAGGAGTTCCAGACCGGCACCATGCTCCCTGTGGGCAACATGTACTACTATGGCAGCACCGACGAGGAGTTTGGCTACTCGGTGGCCGAGGTTCGCAAGGCGCCAGCGACGCCCGGATACGTTGTGGCGGGATACACGAACAGCCCCGCGCTGATGGCGCCCGGAAACGTGAAGGATGAATATGTGATCAAGGTGAACGGGACGTTGGACAACATCTGCTACTACGAGCGCATGAGCCCGCCCACCGACACCACATACCTGAACCAGAAATGCCTGCCGGTGGCTGTGACAAGCTCGCTGGACACACTGATCTCCACACAGCCAACAATCACGCCGTTCTGGGGAGCGAACCTTATATGCTTCGCATCGCCGAAGGTGCGGGTTGCCGCACCGGCCGAGATGGCAGCACTCCAGGGGCTGACCGCGTTGCCGACGCCCACGATGCGCGGCACTCCGCTGAAGCTTGGCTACACGCTGGGCGCCGAGGGGCCGGTGCGCGTGGTGGTAACGGACATGGTTGGTCGCGCGGTGTACGAGGCCGCCGCCGAACGGGCCGCGGGCCACACAACCGAGCTGATCCCCACAACGGGCTGGAACACCGGAACATATGTGGCAACGGTCACCGCGGCCGGGCACAGCACGGCAACGCGGGTTGTGGTGATCGATCGGTAGGCCGCTCGATCACACGCAACGCATGAACGCAACACGGCCCCGGGGGTCTGTACTCCGGGGCCGTTCCATGTTTGATATGGTTCACGCGGGAACCACACGTGGTGCCTGCGATCAGGCTTCACGCTGCATCGGCCCTGCGATGGAACACCGGAGCAAACACGCGGCCGATCGATACGCAAGCAGCGGGCCTGGATTACCGATGCAACACCGAGAGGTATGCGCTCCAGGGGCCAACCTGTTCGGCGTATTGCTTGGCCATCACGCGGGTGATCTGCGCGATGTGGCCAAGATCGTGCACGGTCCACGTGGCCAGCAGTTGGCGCAGCGTAACCGCGCCAAACGCCGGATGTGTTCCGCGCAACGCAAGCTGCTCAGGGGTCAGGCTCCAGCCGCGGACGGATATCAGGTTGGCGGCGCGTTGCTCGGCGAAGCGGTCCAACAATTGCCCGATGCTCCAGCCGGCGTAACGGTGAAACTGCGCCTGGCGATCCAGCGGCGTAAAGGGCACCGATTCGCCATGCTCCAGAATAATGCGGGCGCGGGGCACCCAGTCGGTTTCCTCGCAGTGCAACATGTGGCCAAGCACGTCGGCCGGGCTCCAGGTATCAGGCCCCTCGGTGCCCGTAAGCCACGCGGGATCGGCGTCGCCCAGCAGACCGGCAAGCACGGCCGGGGTGCGCGCAAGAACATCGAGCGATTGGGTGAGATCAAACTCCACGGGATTCTCCATTCGGTGTATAGGGGCGGCGCCACACGCAGCCGTTGCCATCGCCAAGGCCTGCCTGCTGGGTTCGCTGCCTGAGCCCGAACAATATAGCACTTCCGTTTAGGGACGATCGCGGCTCGTTGCCGCGCGCGCAGGCGCGCGGTTCACACCCGGCACGGCGCTGTGGCACGCCACGCGAATGCTCGGTGTATATCCAATCAGCCCCGTGCGTCGTGCATGGTGTTGCGGCCGGCACGATGCAGCAGCCTCGCCAGCACGCCCGCCGCGATGGGATACAGGGCCGCATACCCCACGATGCCGATGTTGCGGATCCGCATGTCGGCGAGCGGCACGCCGGCAAGGCCCGCGAAGGCAAGGCCGGCGCTGGCGAACAACAACCAACGCACCAGCCGCGTTTGCTTTTGACCGCCAAGCCCCAACGCCGCGAACAACGCTGCCAGCGGGAAGAATACATCCCAGGCAAGGATGTCCAGCGCGTATGCAACCGACGGCCATTGGAACGAGAACACCAGGCTCCCCCAGCGTTCATCGGCGAACGCCGGCTGGCGGCTGAGGGTAAGGATGGAGAAATGAACGGCGCAGGTAAGGGCGGCCATCATGACGGTAAACGCCAGGCTGGCCAGCGCCAGCGGCTTGCGTTCGGCCGGCACGCATGCATGCACCGCCACAGCCAGCACAACCGCGGCCGGCGAAATGGCGATGATCAACAGCTCCATGATGGTGAACCACGGCGATTGGATGGGCCTGTCTGCTGAAGGCAGCGTGAGCAGGCCCACGGCAAGCACCACCGCGTACACAAGGCTCAGGGCGGCGACCGTTACGCCGGAAGCAACACCAAGGCGGCGAGCATTGATGGAAACATCCTGCATATCTGGTGCGGTTACGTGTGGTCCGGCTGCCGGATGCCAAGGGGTTGACCGCTGGTCGCCCCCAGGCACGGGCGGCCTACGCCGGGAATGCCGCCAGCCGCGGCAGGCGCGGGTTGAGGAACAGGGCCGGGATTATCAGCAACACCAGCGAATAATGGATCCACGCATCGGTGAACTTCTCCTCGAATCCAGGCAGGCCGCCGCCGCGTTGCCGCAGCCAGCGCTGATACGGGAAGCAGTGCGAGGGTTCATCGCGCTCAACAATACGGAAGATGCGGAGCAGTTGCGCGTGCCGCCGAATGCGGCGCGATCGCAGCAGCGCGGCCACCTGTCGCATGCCCCGGAACTCGGTGATCATCACCAGCCGGCACAGCTTGAAGAACAGCTCATCATTGCCAACAATGGCCTGCTCGTCCAGGTCCTCAAGCGTGCGACCGAATATCAGCCGCACGAACCGATCGATGTAGCCGCACGTGCCGCCCACCGCAAGCGGCATGCGCGCCTGGCTTTGGAAGTAATGCCGGAACATGCGGTAGTGTCGGCGCTCGTCGTGCATGTGTTTGTCAACAGCCGCGATAAACTCCGTCTCGTGCGGATACCGCTGGCGCAGCGCCGCAAGCAACCGCTCCAGGCCCCGGTACCCCTGATACTCGTTATGGAGATATACCGAGGCAAGCACATCGTAATATCTGCGGCGGAACGCGTTCAACATATCGGGGTCCCTCATCACGTAATACATGCGATATCTGGTGCAGGCAATGCCGTGCAGGGGCGGCATCGTGGATAACGCCGGGGCGGAGCGCCAACGCTGCAACAGCCAGCGGCCCCCTTTGGCCCAGACGCATCTGGGTCCGTTGCACAACCCGGGCTACGGCAGGCCCTGCAATGCGCGCAGCACCTCGGCAACACGTTCGGCCACGGTACGGTCGCCATGAAGCTCCAGCACGCGGCAGGCACGGGTCGCCAGCCACGCGCGATGTTTCTCCAGGCTGCGCCCGGCAGGCGGGCCGGCGTCATACTGCGCGGCCCACTCCAGAAACCCGGGATCGGCGTACCCGAGCTTCTCCAGCTCGCGTGCCCGCAGACGCTCCACCCGCAGCCCGGCGTCCAGATACAGGAACACAATCAGGTCGAACGCGTCCTCCAGCTCCGATCCCCAGCCCACAATGGAGCCGGCAACAATCGGCGTGGCGTGCGCGCGCAGATCCGCAAGGGCCAGCGCCAACCGCTCGGCCGCGTCGCGCTTGTGCACAAACGGCGGAGTGGTTGGCAGCCAGTAGTAGTTGTCGGCATCCAGATGTGTGCCGCCCAGTGCCTCGGCCAGCGCAGCGCCCAGCGTGGATGTGCCGGAGCCCGACGCGCCGGTAATGTGAATGCGCATGATAGAGGAATTGTCCTCGGTAAGTTCCACGATGTGTACGCGCCCCGGACGATCACGGCAGGCTCGCGGCCGGATTACGCCGCGCCCGCCTCCCAGTCGCGCGCCAGCAGACCGTACAGGGCGGAGTCCGAAACCTCGCCGGCAACAATCCAGCGTTCGCGCAGGTGCCCCTCCTTGGTAAAACCCAGCCGATCGAGGCTTCTGGCCGAGGCGGTGTTGCGTGGATCGATATCCGCCTCAACACGGTTCAGATTCAACTCCGTGAACCCGAACCGCAACAGGGCGCTCAGCGCCTCGTGCATGTAGCCCTGGCCCCACGAATCGGCCGCAAGCGTGTAGCCGATCTCCGCACGCCGGCATTGCTCCATCAGGTTGAACAACGTACACTCGCCCAGCAGATCACCGGTATCCAGCCGTTGCAGGCCCAGGCAAATGTACGTGCCGGCGCTCATTGCTCCGATGTCGCGCGCGATGCGAGCGTGCGCCATGGAGATATCCGACCACGCCGGCCGGCTGAGATATCGCGCAACACGGGTATCACTGAAGATGGCGAACAGCGCGGGCGCATCGGCCTCGGTAAGCGGACGCAGCAGCAACCGCTGGGTCCGCAGGGTGATATGGGAAAAGGACGGCATGGCCCGAAGGTATGATCGCGGATCGAACCGGCAATGTGGGATGGGATTGGTGAAGCACCAACCTACATCTCGGCATCGTGGACTTCGCGACCAAGGGCAAGGCTCAGCCGGGCGCAGAGGACGGTCAACCAACCAGTCCAGAGATCGGGTTCCAACAGGCCTTCCAGAAGGAGACCGCTGGGCTCGGCCGACGCGATGATATACGCCTGGTCCGCTTCGGTACCGTACCACGTCGGAAGGGCCTCCCCTTCCCGCCAGCCATCCATGCTTGCGTACACAGCGGCAACTTTTGCCCACTCCTCATCGGTCAGATCGTGCGGGACGTTCAACGTGATTGATTGATGCATCTGGCCATCCGGACGTTGTTGCGATCGATCCCAATATCATTGACAACAGAAACAGCCAGCGGACGACCGGAAAGCCGCGCAACGCAGGTCGCGGAGTACGATCAGGCATCGCCGGATCTTTTCAGCTCCTCAAGAAACGCTGGATTAATCCACACGCGTTTTATCTGGTGCGGAAGTAGAGTAACCGGTGCAGGCTCCACCAAAGCGGCAAGGAACGCTTCCACGCTGGCAGCAAGCACGGTCTCCTCGTCGGTCTCGTGATCCCAGAACGAGACGGAACCGTCCGGGGCCACGAGGAAAACATTGCCGCAGGAATCTTCGCCGAGAATCCGTGACCCGGGCTCGCGACAAGGCTCGTGATGCAGCGCCCACAGATGAACAGGATAAAGGGTCTGTAGCCCGAATTCTTCCGTGCCCATTACAAAAACGCTACGCAACGGGAGTGCCTCGATGGCGTTCTGGACAGTCTGTTCAAGAGAATCATTCATAGGATTCGCAGTCTTGTACCAAGCATAAACATACTCGCAATCGGAGTTCGGTACTCACCGGCGCCGCGCCACGCGCGGTATCGCCTACGCCGCAGTGTCCGGCTTCTCTTTTCCCGCCAGCCACCCGTGCCTGCGTACACAGCGAAGGGTTTGCCGAGGCCTGGACGTATGCGAACAACATGGCAGTCGCCCACGGTGATTCCGCACGTGTATTCATCCATACCCTTCAACATACGCCGCCAGCTTGGCCAACGCCATGCGTGTGCCGGTCTCGTTGTCGGTAACCGATACGCCCGGCGGCAGCCCCTCATGTATCCACAGCAGATCGGTGCCGCCGTCGGCATCGGCAAGGGTTATCGTAATCCTCATCTCGCCCATCATCGCCGGGTTATCCGTCTCGAACTCGTCCACTTCAACCACGAGCTCGTTCGGCACAAGCCGGGCGAACCGACCGCGATAGGTGTCCGTGCGCGCGGTTGTTTTGCCTGTGTCGGTTGGCGCGTCGTATGTCAACGAGATACGGAACGTGCCGCCTTCGCGGGCATCGAACGCATGCACGCGGCAGGTCATCCCGGCGGGCACCTTCCATGCCGCAATCGCGATTGGATCGAGAAGGGCGCGATACACGCTTGCACGCGGTGCGTTAATATGCTGGCGAATGTGCATGGTACTCAAGCGTGTGCGGTACAATGGTCAAGACATTCAAAGGGTTGCTGCTGGATGCGTCATCCCACCATACTCGCGTGATAACAAAACGCCCCGCTGCTGGGTTCATACGAGATAATCGGACGCTGCCGATCGTTCTCATAGGTCAGAGTAACGTTCTTGCCGACAGTATCACCCACACGTTTTACAAAATCAAGAAGCGTGTCCAGTGTTTCTTGCGAGACAATGTCCCAGGGTGCGATACTCAATTCAATCTCCTCCGGCGAAAAGAAGTGACACGATGCCCCTGTGCAATCAAGGTGCAGCCACAGTATCGGGCCGCACTCAGGGCTCAGTGCAAATATCTCATCAACGGATGCAGGAACTGGCTGTGGCTGCTGGTTAACGGAATGCTCCACGCGATAATCGGCACACATCATGCGGTACAACAGCCGCCAGTGTTCCATGGTAATGTCGTAGACGTAGATATCGCGCAGTGCACCATCCGGCTCGAAATCCTGTCGGCATGTGTCCCAAGAAATCATGAGGATATGTGGTTTGATGAACGGTCACATGGTCATACTTGTGAACCAGAAGGTTATTGCCTCACAACTTCAAACGGTTAGTACTTCGCGGAAGTTATGACATCAGATACAGTCACGTCTGCTTCCGCAGGACTTAATGGCAATATTCGTCGACGTCGGGTTTCAAGCGACCGGCAACAACATCTTCGAACGAGCCGAACACTTCAACCCGAGGAAAGGTTGGATTACTCTCGGCTACAAACGAGAGATGTACAACGGCGTAACGATACGGCGCCACGCCGACACGAAACAGGACGTCGTCGCAGTCACAGCGGCAAGCAACAGCAACGGCGGTTTCACCATGGAATACATGCCCCGGCGCAAGTTCGCGCTGCAACTCTTTCGACAGACGCATCAAGTCCGCATCCGATGGTACCCACCATGGGAGTTCGAATGCTGAAGCGAGTTCGATCTCAGACGCTACCATAGGTCCTGCCACAATGAGCGCCGGGCGGCGCATAGTGCATCAACGATTGTGCTGAATCTCCACAAAGGCGCGAAGAACGCGAAGGCAATGTGATCGCCCACCCACTCCCTCCCTTTGCGTGCCTCTGCGTCCTTTGCGGTGAGAACAGCCGCGAAGGCGCGAAGGGGATGCGATATACAGTGCGTTGCCTCCCTCTGCATCCTCTACCGCGAAAATTCACACCGTGTATCGCCTGTTCCAGCTTTCGGGGAACGTCAATCGATTGGCGTAGACAAACCGGATAAGCTGGCCGTGGTGCTGAATCTCGTGCTCGAGCAGATCGAACGCAAGACCAACCTGCGCATCGGCAAGCGACTCGAAGTCAACCTGCATCAGGCGCTCGGCGCTCGCCTGGAGCGCGGCCAGCACCGGTTCCTTTTCGCCCGGCGTCCGAAGGCTGCACGCAAAGCCCTGCCACCCTCCGGCTTCGATGGCGCGCGTATAACTTTCGCGAGCGCCAACGATGCACCACAACTGACCGGAGATCCGGTTGGAGGGGACGTTTGGTACATCAGCCCCAAGCGCGGCCGCATCGAGATGGGCCACCAGATCCGCCGTGAGGGCAAAGGCGCGTTCGAGCCGTGCTTTCAGCATATGGCGCATAGCAAGGCGTTGTTGTCTTTTACGGAAATACGTCACCCCGAGGCCGGGACGGCAATGCAGTAAGTCGCGCGCACCCTGCCACGGTAATCGGCGTGCGGCACAGGTTCTTCATCGCCCACATTTCACCGCGCAGCCCGCGACCTCACACCGGCTTCAACTCCATCACCATGTGTGTTTCATCGGCATACTGGCCGTTCACACACAGTGCGCGCGGCTCAACACCCCACGCACGGAACCCATGCTGCTCGTACATGGCACGGGCCGCGGACGCGGTGGCGCTTACCGAAAGATGAAGCAGCAGAACCCCGGGCCACTGCCGCGCGTAGTGCGTAGCGGCCTGCAACAGCAGACGCCCGACACCCTGGCGCCGTTGATGCGCTGCCACGTACATGCCCCACACGTAGGCCTTGTGCCGTTCCTTGGCGCCCTGCTGGCGCAGCACGCCAACAACACCCACCAGGGCATCGCCCACAACGGCCCCGAAGATCGCGGCGTCCCTGGTCGCCAATCGCTCGTGTGCGGTCTGTATCAGCTCCTCGGGGTCATCAGGCATCGACGAGCCAAACGCCAGCGGGTGTTGCTCCAGCGCCGCCTGGCGCAGCCCGGCCCAGGCTTTGGCATCATCGTGCCCAAGCCTTCGGATCGTGCACGGTGTATCGGCGTTCATGCGTGCCTCCTGCGTGCTCATAACCGCCTATCGTCCTTCGGGCGGCTGCCACAGTTCAATCCGATTGCCCTCCGGATCCATCACCCAGCCGAACTTGCCGTACTCCGACTCGTCCACCTTCGCATCCACGTCGCAGCCTGCGGCCCGCAACTGGGCCAGCATCGCATGCAGATCGGCCACACGGAAGTTGATCATGAAGCTCGCCGTGCTTGGGGCAAAGTATGTGGTGTCCGCCTTGAACGGGCACCAGACGGTGCTTCCCGTGCCTGACGGGTTTTCCTCGGAGGCCCAGCGGAACACGGCGCCGCCCCAGTCCTCCACGTTGACGCCCAGATTCACTTGATACCACTCCGCCAGTTCCTTTGGATTGCTGGCCTTGAAGAACACGCCGCCGATACCGGTAACACGTTGCATGATAAACGCTCCCTGGTTGCTGAGTAGTGTTGTAAAGGTTGCTGCTACCTGATTCCCGGACTGTTGAAGGGCTGTAGTGCAGTAGCCCACCTTTGACGCGTACTATGCTTAACGGTCCGTTGACTCCGGAGATTTCAAACGAACTTTTACGCGGTCAACGAGAATCGGGAGATCTTTCAACAAATACCAATCCCCGGACGGATGAGCCGATGGTGCCACAAACGTAATGCCGCCGATACGGGTTTCCATCGTGTACTCGCCCAGGGCATGGTCAAGCAACAGATATCCGATCTGTTCAAACCGGTGATCCTTCGTGCTGCTGAATCCCGGGATCGCGACGGTCAGGCGTATTCTGTCGCCGGCCATTTGTAATCGGACCCGTACATCCTCCGGATTAACAACTATCCCTCCCAGCTCAAGACGAGTGGGCGGACGGCGCGGACGGAACGTTACGACGTGCCACCGCTCCATCTCAGGAGCCGCATCACCCAATGCGATCACTGCCGGAAATGCAGTACGCAGACCATCGGCACTGATAATAAACTGGCGACGACCGGCAGTCACAGGACCGAACTCGAACACCAGGTCGGGATGTACGGCGTGCAATCGCGCAACCAACTCCGCAACTATCGGCTCGCTGCCCGTTCTCACAACAAACAGTGCGGAGTCGTGCTGCTGAAACCACTGCCAGAACTCCTTATGCAGTGCTTCGCGCGGCTGCGCGCGCCCACTTACCGCCAGGATTCCGATCGACGCCAGAACCAGGATGGGAATACGCATCGTGAGGTTGCTCCAAGAAATCATCATGAGGCTGCCGCGGCCGAGATAGCTGACACGATCACTGTTTACGCAATACCTCGATCACGCCCCTTCTCCCGGGCTTGCCGAAATGCCGGGCGCAAGCCGGGAACGATTATCGATGTGCCAGGGCGGATCGCGCAGCACGGCCAACGCGGTTATGGCGTCCAGATGCGCCTGTAGGGCCTTATGCCGATGCCCGGCCGGAAAATGCACAATAAAACTACCTCCGTGTGCAAGCTCGATCGGGTAATGGTAGCCATCGATTTCGATGTACCCACCACGGCCTTGATGGATAACTCTCACGGGATTCACTCCTTCACTCCCTGAGCTGGCATCACGGAAGACGAAGGATCGTGAACCATCAACAATTCGCGTCCCAATGCGCGCGCAGTCTCCACGGTATCCGTAACGGTTGTCATCGGGTTCACGTTCGTCCAGTACTCGTCAATCGTGCCATAATCGGGAACAGCCTCAACCATGCGTCGCATCAGCAACACCTGAAACAGGCCATCCGGACGCCGGAGAATTTCGGCCATGTATCCGCCCGTGGGTGAATGGATGGACTCAATCAGGACGTTCATATCTAAACACCGGCCATACGATGAATTGTCGGCATCAGGTTCCCCCTTCCAATTCCCGCACCACCAATTCCGTATTCGCCCGCCCCCGGGGCACGAGCGCCGGCCCACCTGCGAAACGCGGCGACATGTTGGGCAAGGGTATTCATGCGGCTCAGTGTTTGCTTCTACCGTCGGCGCACGATTGTTCCGTACCGGCGCTCAGCAGCTCGTCCCGCCCCTTCGCAAAACATTCCACGAACTGTTCCGGGGTCATGGCTCGGGTGGCAATGTGGTGTCCGCCCCGCTGTGATCGTGACACACGATCTCGTATTTGATCCCCTCCGGATCCTTGAAGAACACCGCATAGTAGCCGGACGGTGTGTACTCTGGATACTCGCGCGGCGGGCTCACGATCGTGGCGCCAATCGCCACCAATTCGTCGTGCAGCCTGTCGACCTCGGCACGCGACGCAGCACGGAATGCAAGATGATGCAGCGCGCCGGGCTTCCTGCGGTGGACGGTATCGCCAGCGAATGCGCTGCGCGGCGAACCGATGGCAAAACACAGCCGGGGATGCGAGTATTCCAGCACCTGAAGCTCGTGCGTTTCGATAACCGCGCCCCCACGACTTCGAGGATCAAATCCCAGCAGCGGGAGCAGCTTGTCGTAGAACGGCACGGCAACGCTCATGTCCTGAACGGTGATCTGTATATGGTCGATAATCGGTTCCATGCAATACTCGTTCGGTTTGGCGGACGCCCCGCCCGCCGTATCTATCGGGCACACCAGGCCTGCCGGGGAACACGGCTCAGGCCGGGATCGTTATCTCGGCAACCGGGGTTACGGAAATACTTGGGCCAAAGCTGTTCATGGAGCGGAGCAACTGGTTATGATGAGCGATAATCTGCGGGGCGGCGAGCACGCCGTTATCGATGGTGGAGTGCGCATCGGCGGCGAGCACCACATTGTAGCCCAGCGCCAGCGCGCGGCGCACCGTGGAGTCAACACAGCAGTCGCTCTGCTGGCCGCAGATAATCAGGTCGGTAATGTTCCGCTCCTGCAAAAGCCCCTGCAGCCCGGTGTTGTGGAAGGAGTCCGGCGTGGACTTCCGCACACGGAGATCCTCTGGCGCGGTTACCAACCCATCGGCCAGTTGCCAGCCCGGCTCGCCGTATTGCAGCGGGCTGCCGGGCTCCTCGTGCTGCACCAGCACAACGGGAATGCCGGCGGCGCGGGCCTTTGCGCCAAGCACATTGATGCGCTCCAGAACACGGTCGATCTCGAAACCGGCCTCGTCGCCCACACACAGGGCCTGTTGAACATCGATGATAAGCAGTGCGGTTGCCATACGGTGTTTTGGTTACGGTTGAAGGGCCTGCCGGGCATCACGCCGGCGTCGCGCCGCGCATCACGCCAAGGATATCATGCGGTACAATTTCTGTGTGCGGAGCAACGGCTTCGGGCCTCACAGAGGATTCACCCTGCCGCCGCGGCGTTCCTGGCGACAAGAGCCTCTATCGCCCGGATGCCGGCGAGCATCTTCTCCCGCGCCGATGAGTTCGCCGAGTGCACGAACATTATCGGCGGCTTGAACATATGAAGCGCAACCGCCTGCTCGATCCACAACACCACGTCGTAGCCGGTGCCGCGCGCGTCGTCGCCAGGATCGTGATCAAGACTCAGTTCGCGCACGTCGCCGGTTTCGAGCAGGGCGATTGCCTCGCTGGGCCAATACACACGCACCCAGCCGGCAGGTGTGTCGCGTTCGTCATCAAGGAATACGCGCATGGGGCTACGTTCGACATTGTTCATCATTCATCCGCTCACTCCCGATTGAAGAACGAAGCCTGCTGGAACCGCAGGCCGGCGAGGATCTGCTCCACACGCTCGTGGGTAAGCGAGCCAATGCAGTCGCCAAGGTTGGCCCTGTCCACTGCGGAGACCTGCGAGACAATCACCACGCTTTGCTTTTCAAGATTGCCCTCGCCGGGCTCCAGCAACACGTTGCCGGGCTCGTTGGCGCGTTTCATGTTCGTGCTCAGCGCACAGACAATCACGGAGTGAACCCGCGAGCGGTTGAACACATCATCCTGCACCACCACATGCGGATGCGGGAATCCCGGCACCGAGCCACGCTCGGCGTCGGGGTCGATCCAGAATATGTCGCCGCGACGAACGGCGCGCGATGGGATATCGGCGGGCACGGGCATGTTGTTGTTGAGAGCACGGGCATTGCCTGTTCTTCGCTTCCGCCAGACGGCATAACACGGCGGCACGATGGCGCAAATGTACACGAGAAGTTCCGCACCAGCCACATCCGGCTTGGAACGATTGCGCCACCATGCGCAGCGGGCAGCCACGAAGCATTTAGCCTGGATAGATTCGCGAGCCGCTGAGCATGGTGGAATTATCATGGCACGATGCGATGGCACAATGCCGGCGTGCCATCCCGCGTTCAACAACTCGGGGTGGCGCCCATGCGCCACGTATTACCACAGGTTCGCGTTGAGCCACAATCGAATCATCCGGACGGCCTTGCCTTCCTACCAGAACCTTCCGAACTGAACCCCAAGGCCCGCGCCTGCTATGGATTTTGCGCTGTTGATATTGGCAAAGCCATACCCGCCGATGCCAAGGAAACGCAGCGGACGGAAGAATGCCTGAAGCTCCACCGGCACCCCCACGGTAAACGGAAGCCCCTCACGGTAACTGCCCGACGGCCCTACCCCGTACGAGCCCCAGACACCGCCGATGCCGATGCCTGCCGACAGGTGCAGACGTTCGGTTCCGAACGGAAAACAATACAGCAGGCCAACGTCATTGATCTCATCACCCAACAGATCGCCCCTGTTCACCGTAGTGCGCAGGGTGAGCATTGTGCCGCGATCGTGATACGATGCGCCCAGAATGCCCGCCACCGACCCAAGGTTGTTGCCGCCAAGCCCCGCGATGCCCCACCAGGAGGCACGGTATTGCGAGCTCTGCGCACGTACCAACCCGCCGATTGGCACAACAAGCAGAAGGAGAACCACGACGGCGATCGGTTTCATGGGATGTTGCATTCCGGCTCCTGGTAAAAGGTGAGCGCGTAATGTAATCGTGGCGGCACTGATGAAAAAGGCATCGTTGCGGGGATGGACCGCACAAACCTGGCAAACTTCTCCATGCAGCGGGTAGCGACAGCCTTTCAACAACAAACGTTTGGCGGGGCGCGCAGCCAGGCAGCGAGGCCGTGGGGTAACCCGTTCGCCGTTTGGCGCTGGCCACAACATCCGGATGCCTCGATTATCCTCCGGCCCTGTTGGCTACCCTGCCGCCTGTGTCCGCTTTTTCCAGGCCGCAAGCGCCGCCTTCATAAGCGGCTTCAGGCCCGGCTGCTTCAGGTCGTCCGCGGTCAGCAACCCCACGTACCGATGCACCTTGCCGCTTCCCTGCAACAACTGCCGGGGATCCGGCAACGTCGCCGCGTGCGCAATGCCAAGCTTGATCCCGGTTTTGCTCAGCAGCAGCGTGCACACTAGGCCCCTGTACCCTGGGCCATATCCATACCCCAGAAGCTTCGCGGATTCATCGATGGTCTCGGCCGCTCCCGGCAGCACCTGGGCAAGGAACTCGCGTGCTGCATGGGCAAGCGCCTGCACCTCGGGCGGGTACGGCATCAGGAAGGCGTCAACGTCGTCTGCATGGGTCATGACATTGCTCCAGGAACATAGATTGGTCGCGAACGGCGGCCGGGCCTTCGGCACGCTCACCGGGCGCACAGCCCGTGCGAATATGGTGGCGTGCATGGGAATAGGACAACCGGTTTCGCAGGCGGGGGCAACAACATTGCCTGTCCTCCGCGTTTGCCCGGCAACCGAGCTGCCCGCAACAATTGCATGGTCCGCCGCGCATGCCATGCCGCATGCTCCGGCTGCGTTTGGCATATACCGTGCAGCGCCGAACGCGTACCGGACGCGAACGGCGCTGCACGATTCCCACAGTATTCATCCCGGCGGGTGCTGGATGGCGACACACGATCGCGCGCGCGCACCCCATGGCATCACGCCCAACAGGCCGCTATGCGGTGTACGGGATCACCGGACTGCTGCCGGCATTGGGCACCGAGGCTGTGGCGGCGGCCACGATGTTCGGCGGCAGTTGCTGCAGTGTGTCGGCAAGGGTAAGGATGTCGAAGTTCGGATTGTCGAACGTCAGCAACAGCACAAGATCCTCCGTGCTCCCCGTGTTCGCGAAGTAGTGGGCGTAGCCCTGGGGCAGGAACACCACATCGCCCTGTGAAAATGGATACGGCTGATACGTGGCGCCGATCGGCTCGGCCGATGTTGGGTCCGGGATCACAAGCGCCACCGTTCCCTGGCCCGAAACGCAGTACGTGGTTTCGTTGGCGTTCGGGTGCCAGTGCGGTGTCAGCAGATTCCCGGGTGGTATGGTGATAAGCTGCATGCCGGCCCCACCCTGCGCCAATGCGGGAAACGTGGATGCGTCGGCCGGTGTTACGCTGAGCTGCGTGTACACATAATCCGTGCTCTGATTTGCTGCCATGATGCGTTCCTACATATACAGTGATTGTTGGCGCGCAATCAATCGTGGTGGCGCCTTCGCGCGCACCCAGTCGATTGCGGCTGTGTGGGGTATTGGGGAGTTGCGTGA
Organism: uncultured bacterium; assembly: GCA_966128725.1. GTDB lineage: Bacteria > Bacteroidota > Ignavibacteria > OLB7 > OLB7 > JAFDZV01. The sequence continues at coordinate 23,203 of CBHYLN010000039.1, forward strand.
GGGGGTGGTGTGGATGTTTGGACCTGTTTGGATTTGGCGACACCAGCGCCCGGGGTATTTGGGCGTACGCGGCTGGGGAAGTGATCCCGGAACATCGCATTGCACCCGGGCCTATCCGCTGGCACGGCGGCCGTTGCCATGCATCACGTATTCAACCTGCGCGAACGCCAGTGCTCCGCATCTCGTAACCGCGTATTCCAGCGGCAACCATACACACATCGCGCTGATGCTGCCAGTACATCATCGTGCACCCCCTGCACAGCGCAATTCAGCGAGCGTGGTTCTTCCTGTTGCTGGCCAACATGTTGCAGAACAGTGCGCCCTGCTCGATGGCATCATCCAGAGCGACATGTGTGTGCGGGAGGCGGTCGAACCAGGCGCGCGGCATGTTGCGCTTGGTGCTCTGGCGATAATCGGTGTTCAGCATGGCCATCGCGTACGATTTGATATCCAGCGCCGAGTGGCTGAACGGGCTTTCGCCGACGAACCGGATGAGGTACCAGTAAACGAACAGGAAATCGAATCCGGCCGGATAGGCCACGAACACCGGCCTGCCGCCCAACTCCTTCAACCACGCAACGTAACGGCGCATGGCGGATTCGGGCGACTCCGGATGTTCCCTGCACGCCGCCCAGGCTTCCGGCTGCGAGGCCCACCACTCGGCCGTTTTCGGGTGCGCCTGCGCACCGGGCAGCGTTTCAAGATTCGCCGTGAACGTGGAGAGCAATTCCTTACTGGCCGTGTATGCTGCCGAGGCAAAGCTCAGCATCGAGTGCGGACCGGGAATCGGACCGTCGGTTTCAACGTCGGTGCTTATATAAATTTCACGCATTGTATATGATTTCCATGAGGGCAACCATGCGCACCATCGATGTGGGCTTCCTGGCGAGAATGCCCGGCGCATTGGATTATATCACCCATTGTCCTGTAACATTTGAACCTGATTCATCTTCGTATGTGCCGGCATCGCCCACTCAATTATCCGTGGAGATAAAATGCACGTCGCGGCCTTCGGCTTCGATCTCGTCCACCGGTTCCCACATGTTGCTGGCCATTTCAAAAAACTGATCCGGCACTTCCATCGAGAATGTGCTGCCCCTGTTCACGTTGCGCGCCCGCACACGTTCGCGGCGCACCTCGCGCTCGGCATCCAGCACGTACACGGTGTACTCGTAGCCGGCGGACTCCATGCGTTCGTAAAAGTCCTGCCGGCTTTGGCGGTGGATAAGGCCCAGCTCCAACACGGCATCGCCGCCAGCATCCAGGAGTCCACCGGTCACCTTCCAGATCTGCTCCAGGCAACGCTCCTTGCGCTCGGTGTACCACTCCACCAGGCCCGTAGCGGGCCGGTCCGGACTGAACAGCGTAGCCATCCAGTCATCCAGAATAATGCGCGGCGCGGAATAGCGCTTGGCAAGCTGCGCCGCCAGTGTGGATTTACCCGCCCCAACAGGGCCTTCGATAAGATGAATCCGTGCCATGAAGTTGCTCGTTCCGTTCAATCGCGCGTTACCGTTACAAGGTGTCGCGCCCACGCATGACTATCCACCACGTTCACACCCTCACGCTTTGCGAACATTGCACGAAGCCGCCGCCCTCACCAGCAAGCACCACGCGGCGGAGCCCACGCGAGCTGCACAGGAAGGCATCTGAACGGAATTCGCACAAAGCGGACAGCGGGAATTTGATCACGCAGCGGTAGACGATTGGGCCACCGTGTGGCCGCGAAAGTGCCACGCTCGCGGCACATTCGCAAGCGCACATACTGCCAATGTATTGAGGCCCGAATATCTGTGGATACCAATGGCACCAGGATCGGCCTACATGACATGGGCAAGCGAATGGCAGGCACATTAGCTAATACGTAGATCGTATGTAGCCACGCCGATCGTAGGCGCATGTACGTTGCATCCGTGGGCGGGCGCAACATGCCGCAGCCCCACGACATCCGGTTCCATTATTCGTGCATTCTTATGGCAATGTATTCGCAACCACGAGGCTCACAACGTGGACGTACACTACTGAACGGAGACGCGCCGCGGACATCGGTGGCACTCACGGTGATCATTGGATTGCTTCTGGTAACGGTCATAGTGCCTGGGTGTACCACACTGGTGCCGAAGAGCACAGCGGCGTATCCACGCCAGAACGGTATCACCGAGTACCACACGCCCACCTTCACCAGAAAAATCGCCTGGCCCGGATGGCTTTTCATCGGCGGAGCCACAGCGGCCGGCACGTGGGCCGGCTACAAGTCCGGCATTGCACTGCGCTGGACCGGCTGGGACCGCAGATCGGAGATACAGCCAGCAGGCAACGCCGTGCTTGGAGCGTTGACGGGCCTGGCCTCGAGCGCGTTGCTTACGTTGATCGTGGGCGGTGATGCGCCCACGGTCAACGCCGACAATGCCGAACTGTGGCTCGACAAACAGGATGACCGACTGCTGCTGTTGCCTGTCGATTCGCTGCATCCAGGGTTGCCGATGTATTCGGTGTTCGGCATCGCACGTGCGGCCGACGCTTCCTACACGATCGGCTCGATGTACGACGCCCGCCTGTATCTGGTGATGTTCCCTGATAGTCCCCACCGCGACCGTGTGCTTGCTGAAGGCCTACCACATCTACAGCGCGACTCGCTGCCGGCGCTGGCCCAGCTTGCACGCGGGTTGCCGGTTGAGCGGATGGCGGTGGAGCGATACGTGGCGGGCATCTCCTCCATCGAAGAGGCGACCAACGCGTTGGCGCGGTTCCCGGAGTATCCCGACATCATCGAGCGGCGAACGGCCGGGCTGGTCAACTCCGTATCGCTGCTTCGGCAGTATGCCAGGCTGTTTCCCACTGGCGCCAACCTGAACAGCGTGGCAGCGCGGATCGGCGATCGGCTACATCGTGAGGAAATACCCGGGTTCCTGGCCGCATTTCCAGGAGCGGACAATCAACTGGAATTGCAGAGACGGTATCTGCTTTCCGGCACCACTGTCAGCGACGCCATCGAATCGGCACATCGATTCCCGGATATCCGCGCCGAGGCCGATCGCCGCGCATCGGAACTGGCTCAATCAGCCGCGGACTTCCGCGCTTATCTCGACGCATTCCCTGAGGGCATGGCTGCCGGTTCGATTGCCGAGCGCCTGCGCCAGGCACGACTCGTTGATCCCCAGCGCAGACCATACCGATACGAGACAACAAAAGACGACAGCGATACAGCAACACCCGAACCTGGCGATACCGTCCCGTCCGACTACAACGATACGGACTCCGGCACAACAAGCGATGAATGATCGAAACGGGCATATACCCTCGGCTGCGCGCACCGGACACAACCGGACACTCCGCTACAGTAAACGCTTACATAAAACTCCGGCTTGGCCGGCATAAAAGGAACAATCGCCATGAATGCAGGATATAACGTGCGCATCATGATGGGTGCAGCCGCCGTTGTACTGGGTATACTTTCACTTTCAGGGCAAACGCCACTGCGGGCACAGCCAACCTATGCGGGAGTTGTGTGGGCCAACGCGCTGTATGGGGCAAACAGCTCCGGCGTGGGCATCTGTGGGCGTTATGGATTTATCGGTGGCGGAGTGAATGTATTTGGATTCGCTGGCGATTCATCGCGTGTACTGCCAACACGACCCGGCGCAATCGGCATCACTATTGACGCGTACTTCGCGGCCGATGTGGGATCGTGGCTGGCACTGTACGGCAATATCGGTTTTGCCGGTCGGCTTCGCACCTATGTCACCACGCCTGAAATCGCGCGCGCGTTTGATCGGCCTAACGGGATGTCGCTGGGCGGCGGTGTGCAGGTATCGCTGGCCTCGCATATTGTGCTGGGTGTTGGCTACAATGGCATCATTGATATCCCTGAAAAGAGTTGGATGCCGTCGTACACAACCATTCACACAATCGTCGCCCAACTTGGGTATCGGCCCTAGAGCCTGTCATGAGCTTCCGACAGTGGGGATCATGACATTGGCAGGCCGATGCAAAAAGAACCATGGAGAATGCCAGCAAATGCAGGCCTGCAAAGGTTTCCAGTCATCCAGAATAATGCGCGGCGCGGAATAGCGCTTGGCAAGCTGCGCCGCCAGTGTGGATTTACCCGCCCCAACAGGGCCTTCGATAAGATGAATCCGTGCCATGAAATACCATCCCGACATTACGGTGATACACGCGATCGAGCACAAACACTTCAGAACTTGCCCGGCCGTCGCACGCGGATATCGGCATCGTACGCCACCATTGTGTACAAAGGGAAGAACTCATTCTCCAGACGGTCCATCAACCGGTCGCACATCTCGGGTTGGACGATCACTTCGAATTGGATATTTCCGAACTCCGCCATTTCGGCCATGCGTTCGCCGCCAGCACCGGAGCCCTGCACATCGAACACCGTATAGCCCTGGGCGCCAATACCGCGCAAAAGATGTGTTACCGCCGGCCGGGCGAGCGCCTCGCAGATTATCGTTACCAGCTTCATTGCGTGTGCAGGCATATCAGGCTCCTCCCAGCCACCACTTGGCGATGGCGAAATATATCGGGATTCCGACCGTGACGTTAAACGGGAATGTTATCACCAGCGCTGCGGTCAGGTAGTATGTTGGATTGGCTTCGGGGAGTGACAACCGCATTGCCGCCGGCGCGGCGATATACGAGGCACTGGCCGCCAGCACGGCCAGCAACGTGGTACCACCAAGCCCAAGGCCCACGGCGTGCCCAAGCATTACGCCCAACGTGCCGTGCAGCAACGGCATTACGATACCGAACAGGACTAGAAACAGGCCCACCTTGCGCAGATCACCAAGCCGGCGACCAGCCACCATGCCAAGCTCCAGCAGGAACAACGCAAGCACGCCCTGAAACGGTGTCACGAAGAAACCCGCGACCGCGTCCAGGCCGCGCTTTCCACAAAGGAAGCCGGCGATAAGCGCTCCAACAAGCAGGAACACACTGCGCCCCAGCAATGCCTCGTGCAGCACGGGCTTCAGGCCGCTGCCCGTTGTGTTGCCCTTGCGCTGCATTGCCATCTTGCCAAGCACGATGCCAACGATAATCGCCGGGGCCTCCATTGCCGCCAGAAATGCCGTGGCGTATCCTTCGGCCGGCTGCCCAAGCGCGTTCAGGAAGTTGTTGGCGGCAATAAACGTTACCGCGCTTACCGACCCGTAGTGCCCGGCGATCGCCGCCGAATCCACCGCCGGGAGTTTTCCGATGAAGCGCAGTATCGGATATGTCCATAACGGAATCATAGCGCCCAATGCCATCGCCGCAAGCGTTGGCAACCATACCTTGTCCAGCCCGGCCTCGGCCATGGCAACCCCGCCCTTGAACCCGATCGCGCACAGAAGGTAGATCGTCAACGACACGTACAGCGCTTCGGGAAACTTCAGGTCGCTGCGCACAACAGCCGCCAGCAACCCCAGCGCAAAGAACAGAACCGGGGGCGACAACAAGTTCGCCTGGAGTCCGTGGAGTAGTTCACCACCCATGTATTGCAGTCTGATTTTGTATCACTTTGGTGCCCTCTTGTACAGAATCCCAGCGTACGCCACACAGCGCCGTGATGCCAATGTCCGGTTTCCACCCAGAGCACGATGCCGCGAAAGTGGCACGATCGCCGTACATGGCAAAGCGGAATTGACGTGATTCGCCAGAGCAACGGCCCAAACACCCGGGCACAGGCGCCAGTTCCCGGAAGCGCGAGGTTTGTCACAAAAATCATGATTGTGCGTCCGGTTTTGGCACACGGAACTGTCTAGGCCAAACGGCGCGCTGTCGCGTTTCACGTGGCGGCGCCCACAACCGTATCGATTCACAAACGTATCGTTCGCATTCCCATGAAACCGATCTCACTCCAACGCGGCATCACCCTTGCCGCACTCCTTGTAATGACCGCAACAGCAGGCTGTGGCAAAAGCGATCCCGCGCCAACCAGCCCCACCACGAAAACCAGCATGAGCGCCAAGGTGGATGGTGTTGACTGGAGCGCAACCAGCGTCACCGCGCGATACCAGAGCAACGTGATCGGCGCGCTTGGCAGCCGGATCAACGGCGCCAACAACAAGCAGATCAGCTTCGACTGCCTCGCGACCGGCCCCGGAACCTACACGGCCGGCGGCCCCGGCGGCGTGTTCTTTACGTACACCGAAATCACCAACGGCGTCTCCAGAATCTTAGTTGCCGACTCCGGCGCCATCACCGTGCAGGAGCTGACGGCAACCGGCGCCAAGGGAACGTTTGCCTTTGAGCTGTCCGAGCAGTTGGTGCCCGGCGGCAGCCCCGCGCGGCACTCGATCACCAACGGGAAGTTTGAAGTGACGTTCTGAGGCTGACAACGGCGTGACGGCCCGGACCCTGGATAATACAACACCGCCCCGGCTCATCGTAATGAGTCGGGGCGGTACGGTTTTCAGGTGCGCAGCGCCGCACAAGGAGGAGCCAGCAGCCACGATGCGCGCCAACCCAGGCACGGAGGATCCGGCTACATGGGATCGCGGCGCACGGCGCGGCAGCAAACCGAAAAATGTCGCCGTCAGCCCGGCACGGCCGCCGATGCAGGCCACGCCGTATCTGCAAATGCTACACCGGACACGCTATTCAGAAGACGGAACGCGGCGAGGCACCGTGGCGACGACTGGACGTAAAGCGACACCCACTACCCCCTACAACCGTTCCCACGCCACCTGCGCAGCGCACCATGTCGCGCTCGGAAATCGTTCGTGGAACGTGACACTGTCCATCGGACCGGTAACGGTGTTGGAATCCAGATCAATGACTGTCCACCCCGCGTCGCCGTTGTGTTCGCATCGCGCGTAGATCCGGCTCTGGGTCCAGCCAAGTTCGAGCACGTACAGCTCCAGACGGCCTCGTGGCGTACCTGGTCGATCGCCTCGCAGGATGTATGTGCCTTCAAATTCCCGCAGCGTGTAGCCGCCAACAACGCTGTGATACGCAAGCCCGAAGGGATCGGCGTCCATGCAACCACCGAACACGAGAGTAACACAAAGTGCCAGTAAACGGGCATGGGAGGATCGGATGAAAACACGATGGTTCATGATTGATCGGCGTACAGGTTACAAGCGCAACAACAGGCGGCGCACCTTGCGCTCGTTGAGGTTGCGTGAGGCAACTTGGCCGAGGGCACGGGCAACGTCCGAGCATCTGAGTGCCGATTGTTCCGTCCCTGGATGATTGTACGAACGAGCGATGGGCAAATTCAGGCGATACGTAGCGATTGTTTTTCGTAGCTCACTACAATTTCCCGCAAACCCGACGGACCTCTTGACTTCGCAATATCGCAATCGTATTTTCGCACCAACAAACGACGCTGCCCGAGCCCACCACTCCCTCGGCAGCGTTCAGTGAACACCATCACGTACTTTTTGCATCAGGCTCTCTCTCCAAAAAACATGGCTGATTACTGCACGTGTCCAATTTGGCGCAGCAGTTTCAGTATTTGCCGGGAACGCACGCGCTATCGCGGCTAGCGTTCGCTGGGGATTTCCGCGCGCGGGCCAGAACATAACCCGCGTTGCAGAGGTGTTACATCGTGCAGGTCGTCACGACCATGCATCGGCGCGCCCACTGTCGCCGGATGCAGCCTGGTCGCGTTTTGACCGCTGCCGAAATACGATGTAACTGAAATCTCCTCAACATCCGGAAAAATCCGGCCATGAATTTCCGCGCAGAGTGCCCGCCCAGCGAAAATCACGCACAGTGTTCCGTATCACCACAACCCATTCCGTGGCCGGCGCCACCATCAACGCATCCTGAATTATCAGGATGCCCTGGCAGCGCGTGGCTCGATTGGGGTTCATGAACCTAGATGCCACCATGCCGAACAACGAAAAGCACGTCAACAGCCGCCAGGCCCAGAGCGGCTCGCCCACCTCGGCACCGCATACATCAAACGCAAAAGCTTCATCCACATCGGAATCATCGTCGGGCAGCGGAGCATTTTCCGTTCCGTCGATTTCCCTGCCCACGGGCGGCGGCGCCATACGCGGTATCGGCGAAAAATTCGGCGTGAATTCCGCCACGGGCACCGGATCGATGTCGGTACCGATTGCCACCAGCCCGGGACGCTCAGGGTTTGGGCCGCAGCTCGGCCTTTCGTACGACTCCGGCTCCGGCAACGGCACGTTCGGCTTTGGCTGGAGCCTGAGCCTGCCGGCGATTACAAGGAAGACGGATAAGGGGATTCCGCGGTACGACGACGCCAACGAATCCGATGTGTTCGTGCTCTCCGGCGCGGAGGATCTTGTGCCCGTGCTGGACAACACCGGCGCACGCGTACGCTTCACCCGGACCGTGCACGGCGTGGCCTATCAGGTTGCCGCGTTCCGCCCGCGCATCGAAGGATTGTTCGCCCGCATCGAACGATGGACCCGCGCCGACAACCGCATCAGCCACTGGCGCAGCATCACGCGCGACAACGTGACCACGCTGTACGGCTACGACGCCAACAGCGCCATCGCCGACCCCGCCGACCCCACGAAAATTTTCGCCTATCGCATCTGCCGCACGTTCGACGACAAGGGCAACGTTACGCGATACGTATATGCCGCCGAGGATGGCGCGGGCCTGAATCCTGCACAGGCGCACGAGGCGAACCGCACCAACACGATGCGCGCCGCGCAGACATATCTGAAGCGCGTTCAGTACGGCAACACGACCCCCTGGTTTGCCGACTGGGCAAGCGGTGGAAGCGATCCGGCGCTGCCGGCATCCTGGCATTTCGAGGCCGTGTTCGACTACGGCGACCACTCCCCAACGGTACCGACACCCACGCCGGACCGCACGTGGGCCGTGCGGCCGGACCCGTTCTCGACGTACCGCTCCGGGTTCGAGGTGCGCACATATCGCCGCTGCCGTCGCGTGTTGATGTTCCATCACTTCCCCTCCGAAGCGGGCGTGGGCAACAACTGCCTGGTGAGCAGCACGGACATGGCCTACTCCGACGACGTGGCCCCGACCGACCCGACAAACCCGGTCTACACATTCCTGGCGGCAATCACACACACCGGCTACCGACGGAACGGAAGCGGGTACGACTCGCGTTCGATGCCGCCGTTGGAGTTCGAGTACAGCAAGCCCGTGGTGCAGCCGGAGGTGCTGACGCTTTCGCCTGCCAGCTTGGGGAATCTGCCCGAGGGCGTGGACGGTTCGCGATTCCAGTGGGCCGATCTGGATGGCGAGGGGCTCTCCGGCATTCTTACCGACCAGGGCGGCTCGTGGGGATATCACCGCAACCTGAGCCCGATCAACCAGATCACGCTTTCGGGCGGCGCGCTGGCAACACGCGCGAACTTCGGGCCGCTGGAGATCGTGCCCACGCTCCCCTCGCGTTCGGCGCTGGGCGGTGGCGCGCAGTTGATGGACCTGGCCGGCGACGGCCACCTGGACGTTGTGCTGTTGAACGACGCCGCGCCCGGTTTCTTCGAGCGCACCGCCGACGACAACTGGGCACCGTTCAGGAACTTCGCCTCGCTGCCGACAATCAACTGGTCCGACCCCAACCTCCGATTCATCGACGTAACGGGCGATGGATTCGCCGACGCCTTGATCACCGAGGACGGCGTGTTCACGCTGTACCAGTCGCTGGGTGAGGAAGGGTTTGGCAGTGCAACCATGGTGCGCACACCGTGGGACGAGGAGCGCGGCCCCACGGTGGCGTTTGCCGACAGCACCGGCGCGGTGTTCCTGGCCGACATGTCCGGCGACGGCCTTACCGATATCGTGCGCGTACGCAACGGCGAGGTGTGCTACTGGCCCAACCTGGGCTACGGGCGATTTGGCGCGAAGGTAAACATGGACAACGCGCCAAGGTTTACCGACAACGAGACGTTCGACCCGCACCGCGTACGCCTTACCGATATCGACGGCTCCGGCAGCACGGACATTCTGTACATCGGCGCCGATGGCGTGCGTGTGTGCTTCAACCGTTCGGGCAACGCGTGGGGCGCGGCCCAGTTGCTGGCGATATTCCCGACAGCCGACCCGCTGAGCGCGGTACAGGTATGCGACCTGCTGGGCAACGGCACGGCCTGCCTTGTGTGGTCCACCCCGCTGCAGGGCCAATCGGAGACGCCGCTGCGGTATGTGAACCTGATGGGCGAGCACAAGCCGCACCTGATGACGTGCTCGCGCAACAATCTGGGCGCCGAGACACGCGTGCGCTACGCACCCTCCACCAAGTTCTACCTGCGCGACAAGATGGCCGGCACCCCGTGGATTACGCGCCTGCCCCACCTGGTGCATGTGGTGGAACGCACCGAGACGTTCGACTTCATCGGCCGCAGCCGTTTCGTGACGCGCTACGCCTATCACCACGGCTATTTCGACGGCGAGGAACGCGAGTTCCGGGGCTTCGGGATGGTGGAACAATGGGATACCGAGGAGCATCGCGACGACACGGCATTCCCGGGAACGGAGGCCACCAACTGGGATGCGATTTCCTGGACCCCGCCGGTACACACGAAGACGTGGTTCCACACGGGCGCCTTTGTGGAGGCCGGCGTGGTATCGCAACAGTACGCGAACGAATACTGGGCCGAACCCGCGACGCGCGGCACCTCGCCGGCCGCGGTGGCCGCACGCGAGGCGTTGCTGTTGCCGGACACGGTGATGCCCGCCGGGCTGACGGCCCAGGAGATGCGCGAGGCGTATCGCGCGCTGAAGGGCTCCGCGCTGCGCATCGAGGTCTTCTCCGACGACGGCACCACCAGGGCCGAGCATCCGTACACCGTGACCGAGCAGAATTTCACGGTGCGGTTCCTGCAGAGCATCGGAACGAATCGCCATGCGGTGTTCCTCGTGCATGCGCGCGAGGCGCTGCACTACCACTACGAGCGCAACCCGGCCGATCCGCGCGTTACGCACGAGGTGACGTTGGCCGCCGATGACTTCGGCAACGTGACGCAGAGCGTTTCGGTGGGCTACGGCCGCCGCGCGGGATATGCGGCTCCGGAGCCGTTGCTTTCCGGCACGTTCCAGGCGATGCTTGCGCACGACCAGACCCGCCTGCACGTGGCGGCCACGGAGCATGTGTTCACCGCATCGGTGAACACACCCTGGGGCACAACCGCGTTCGACGCCTACCGCGCGCCGCTGCCCGCCGAGACCATCACCGCCGAGCTTACCGGCATCACGCCGGCGGCCGCGCGATTTACGTTCACCGAACTGACGACGCATTGGGCAACGCTGTGGGCCGGCGCCTATGATATCCCGTACGAACAGGTTTCCACGCCGGACATCGAGGGTGTGGGCACGCCAACCGGGCTTGCACGCCGCATCACGCAGCGTAATCGTGTCCTGTATCGCAAGGACGACCTGACGGCGCTGCTGGGGCTTGGAGCGTTGGAATCACATGCGTTGCCGGGCGAGACCTACAGGCTGGCGTTCACGCCGGGCCTTATCACCCGCGTGTTTGGCACACGCGTGAACAGCACCATCATGGCCGAAGGCGGCTACGTGCAGTTGCCGGGCTCGGGCGACTGGTGGATTCCCTCGGGCCGCGTCTACCTTTCGGCCGGTGATACGGACACGCCGGCGGTGGAGCTCGCGGCCGCCCAGGCGCACTACTACAGCGTGCGCCGCGCGGTGGACCCCTTCGGCGCGATCGGCCGTGTGACGTACGATGCGTACGATACCCTAGGCTATCAGACCACCGACGCACTGGGCAATACGGTAACGGCCACCAACGATTACCGGGTGCTGGCACCGTACAAGAGAGTTGACCAAAACGGCAACACAAGCGAGGTGGCGTTTGACTGCCTGGGCATGGTAACCGGCACCGCCGTCTACGGCAAGGCCGGCGAGGGCGATTCGCTAACGGGCTTCACGGCCGATCTTTCCGACGCCACCATCCTTTCGGTGCGCGCCAATCCGCTTGCCAGCCCCGGCACCATCCTGGGCAGCGCAACCTCGCGCATCGTGACGGACCTGTTCGCCTATTACCGCACGCGGTACCTGGCCACACCTGACGCGCCGATGGCCTACACGCTGACGCGCGAGACGCATGTCTCCGACCTCGCGCCCGGCCAGACCACGCGGTACCACCACCTGATCGCCTACTTCGACGGTCTTGGCCGCGAGGCGCAGCACAAGGCGCCCGCCGAACCCGGGGCCGTGCCCGGCATGGCCGGAACCATCTCGCCGCGCTGGGTCGGCAGCGGCTGGACGATCTACAACAACAAGGGCAACGCCGTCCGCAAGTACGAGTCGTTCTTCACCGCGACACACGCGTTCGAATTCAACCACGCGGTTGGCGTAAGCTCGGTGATCTTCTATGATTCGGCCGATCGCGTGGTGGCCACGCTGCACCCGGACAACACGTTCGAGAAGACGGTGTTCGACGCTTGGCGCCAGGAGGCGTGGGACCGCAACGATACCGTGCTGATCGGTGACCCGCGCGCCGACACCGTGGTTGGCAGTTATTTCACGCGGCTGCTGGGGGCGGGGGCCTATACCTCCTGGTACAACCTGCGCAGCGGCGGCACATACGGCGCCACCGCGGACGAACGTGCCGCGAATCAGGACGCGGCAACCAAGGCGGCGGCACATGCGGCCACGCCGGCCGTGGCGCACTTCGACTCGCTGGGCCGCGCCTGCCTGAGCGTTGTGGACAATGGCGTGGTATCGGGAACACCGCAGCGCTACGCCACCCGCACGGCGATGGACACCGAGAATAAACCCCTTGCCGTATTCGATGCCAGGTGCCGGCACCTGATGGAGTACTGCGTGCGCGAGACCGCGGGCGCCGGATTTGTCTATGTGGCCGGATACGACATGGCGGGCAACCCCCTGTACCATAACGGCATGGACGGTGGCGAACGCCGCGTGCTCCAACGCGTACACGGTGAAACCATCCGCACATGGGATGCGCGAGGTTTTACGTTCCGGATGGTGTTCGATGCATTGCACCGCCCCACCCACGGCTATATCAATCAAACAGGGCTGGGCGAGACGTTATCCGAACGCTTCGTGTATGGCGAGCATCATGCCGACGCCTGGCGCAACCTGAAGGGCAGGCTGTTCCGGCATTACGACTCGGCCGGCCGGGTAAGCAACAACAGCTACGACTTCAAGGGCAACCTGTTGGAAAGCGGGCGCCAGCTTGCCGTGCACACACCGGCGGCGGCCTCGCCCGCGCCGCTGGATCGCGCGCCGGACTGGACGCCGATCGCGACCATCACCGAAACACCGACACTGAACGTGGCCGCGTTGGACACCGCCGCCGCGGCACTGCTGGAGACCAACAACAACTTCGTTGCAACCAGCAGGTTCGACGCCGGCAACCGTACGATCCAGGCCGTGACGCCCTATGCCGCCGGCGGCGCGCCGAACGTGATACAGGTGCGCTACAACGAGGCAGCGCTCCCGGAGGCCATCGACGTGTGGGTACGCCAGGGGTCCGCGCCGACTGCCCTGCTTGCGCCGGGCACCGCCACCATCAGCGCCGTGACCGATATCGACTACGACGCACACGGCCGGCGCACGGAGATCGCGTACGGCAACGGCAGCGTAACAACCTACGCGTACGACCCCGAGACCTTCCGCGTGGCGGCCATCACCACAACACGGCCGCACGCAAACCCCAACGCGCGCACGGTGCAGGCGCTTTCGTACACATACGATCCGGTAGGCAACATCACACGCATGCGCGACGACGCCGACATCAACAACGTGGTGTACTTCGCCAATCGCCGGGTGGACCCCACGGCCGACTACGAATACGACCCGCTGTACCGCCTGGTGAAGGCCACCGGCCGCGAGCATCTGGGGCTTACCGGCGGGGGCGCGCTGAAGCCGGCAACACAGGGCGACAACGACGACAGCTCACGCATGGGCATGTTTTCCCCGAGCGACGGCAACGCCGTGGGCACCTACACCGAGCGCTACACCTACGACTCCGTGGGCAACATGCTCACGATGGTCCACCAGGTGGCGAGCGGCGGCTGGACCCGCGCGTACACGTACACCGAAGCGAGCGCCATCACCGCGACGGAGACGAGCAACCGTCTTTCGCGGACGGGCGTGCCAACCGATCCGCCCGGCGGCCCCTACTCGGCGGCCTACCGGTACGACGCACACGGCAACATGACGCGCATGCCGCACCTGCCGGAGATGACCTGGGACGCGTATGACCGCCTGCAATCCACCACGCGGCAGGTGGTGGGGGCGGGCGTGCCCGAGACTACGTACTACTGCTACGACGCCGGAGGCCAGCGGACACGCAAGGTCACCTATCGCGCCGCCGCCGCGGGCACGCCGGCGCGCAAGAACGAGCGCATCTATCTGGGCGGCTTCGAGATCTACCGCGAATACAACACGGCGGGCACGGCGGTGGTGCTGGAGCGCGAGACGTTGAACGTGGCCGACGGCACGCAGCGGATGCTGATGGTGGAAACGCGCACCGCCGAGGTACCGCCGGGATCGGACCCCGCGCCCGCGCGGATGATTCGTTACCAGTATGGGAACAATCTGGGCAGCGCATCGCTGGAGCTGAATGAAAACGCGGACGTGATCACGTACGAGGAATATTTCCCGTACGGCAACACATCCTACCAGGCCGTGCGCAACGCAACGGACCTGCCCAAGCGCTACCGCTACACCGGCAAGGAGCGCGACGACGAGAGCGACCTGGCCTATCACGGCGCACGGTATTACGCACCCTGGCTGGGACGGTGGACGGCCTGCGATCCGGCGGGATTCGTAGACGGTCACAACATTTACGCATACGTCAGGAATAACCCCGTCCGACTGCATGATCCAACTGGCAAATACGGGGAGGCAGGCCACTTCTATACGGTGTATTTGATATCGCTGGCGGCAGGGTTCGACCCGGAGACGGCTTTTGCCAACGCCGTCTACGCTCAAATGCCAGACGAGGTAACCCAACTGGACGCAAGAGCCCAGCAAACCGATCTTGTCAAGATGCAATTGAAGAGCCATCTGGGAGTGATTTCACCGATGCTGAAACCGCTCGAACCATCAAAAGCTGAAATTGCCCAGAAGACCGGGCAGCGGGATTTGATTCATACGGCACTACACTCGCTTACTGGAGGTTCGCCCAAAGCCGAGCAGGACATCACACGAAGTGCATTGAAGCAGGTACAACCCGGAACAATGGCATTCGGATTCCTGCTTCACCGCTTTGGAGATACCTACGCACACACCACCGTAGACAACGAAAACAAGTTGTACGACAAGGGCATGGGGCACGCTGGTGATTCTATAGGAGGGCGCGATCCTGATCAGATCGCAACCCGTCCGGAGCTGTTCAAGAAATACGCAAAGGATCTGTTTGCAACCATGTCGGAGATCGCAAAGGCAAAAGGCCTTAAACCGCTAATGTCTGCGGAAGAATTGGACAAGTTCGGTGACGACGAGATCCT
>CBHYLN010000040.1:0-37741 GCA_966128725.1 uncultured bacterium
ACGATGAAGGCACCTGTTATGTATGGCATGCCGATGACAACTGCTACGCAATACCATTGAATATCTGGAGCCATCCGGCATCGCCGATCCGCGAGAAGATCCTGCTGCATTGGCCATACGGTGAGCAACTCAGTTTCTGGCATGACCTTGCCACTCCTCCGATTTCCGTGCCATCCGGTACGCAGCCACGCCATCGTTGATGCTTGTGCATCATCAGTTGCATTGTTTTCGATGCGTCGGCATCGGACACCCGACCTCTGCACCATCAACCCACGTAATTTTTTCGTTCAACTCCTCAAATGCGTTCATTGGCTGGCGATGACGCGAGAATCCGCGCGGTCTTGAGGGTAGTCCTGTATTGTTGAGGTACCCAAAAGGGGTATGCTCTGGACGCACAGCAAGCGATGCGATTTTTTCGGCAATGCATCGGTGTCGGCGTTGCGTTATTCGAATGCCGAAGTGTATCTTAGGCCACCGTTCACATCCGTTCTGTGTAACCGGCTCAACCTTTGGAAATGTGTGTCACATACATATCGATGTATGGTGGTCGCGGGTTCGCACGAACGGTGTCGGTGTCGCATTGTAAATCCGCTATCCCGTGTTGGAGATGCGGATCGCTATGAACAAATGCACCTGGTGCAAATGCAGTAGCGCGGCGACGCGGGGCAGTTTTTCAGATGACCTCCCTGCCTACTCCCACCCCAGATATAGTGAGTAGCAGGTTCCCTGGTATCAGGTCGTACTGATCGCTGTTCCTTCCTGGATCGGGTTCATGCCATGATTACGTGCCGGCGAGTGTTGGTTGGGATGCCCACCACGCTTGCAACGGCAGGCCATGTACCCGTAACGCACACGCCAGGAGAAGACCCCCACATAGTGCAGATGTCCGAAATCCTGGCCCATTGGTAGCCCACACTGCCGATTGGTCCATTGTGGATTTCGGGGGGAATGCATTTGCACATGCACAACCATCGTGTTCGCACAGCGGGCACGCTCAATATCCCTACGCATCGGTTTTCGATTCAGACGGCTTCGGCTTTGGTGTTGTACATCAAAGCGTTCAAGTCCGTGCCATGAGGTATCCCCGGCGTTGCCGCGCAATGCAGTGCATTGTGTGGCCACATCGTGCCGTTCCATGTATTGCAGCATCACCCGGATGGGTGTTGTTGCATGCCCGTGGGGCATCGGCCGAGTTGGGGGGTGCGGCTGGCCGCGTATGCATTTGCAGTTGCCAAATCTTTCTGTCACTGAGAATTCTAGTACGATGAAAACCTCGAGAACCTCAAACGTGCGCACCCAATCGTCGGTTATCAAACAGCCGTCGGTGATCAAGTCCTTCCACTGGCAAGGCGTACCGCAGCCGGTTCCGGTTGTGGTGCGCGAGCCCAAGGCGCCCCGCCGTGAAACGCCACGCAAGAGCTGGACAAAGGAGGAAGATTCGTTGATCCGCAAGCATTACACGCGTCGCGGCTCGCGCTATACGGCCGAACTGCTTGGCCGCTCGATTACCAGCGTACAGCATCGAGCGTTGAAACTGGGTGTGCCCGGCCACGGCGTTCGTCCATGGAGCACCAAGGAAGATCTCTATCTCAGGAAGTACTACGGGAAGCTCACCGCGATCGAGATTGCCCGGATTCTCCGCCGATCCGAGCAAAGTGTGCGCGGGCATATCCATCAGTTGGGTTTGGGCACGTATCGGCCTACTGCCTGGACGGCGGCCGAGGTAAACTATCTGCGCAAACATTATGGCAAGGTGAAGGTCGCGGTGCTGGCATCCGAGCTTGGGCGCACAACCGATGCGGTTGAACTGAAGGCAGGCAAACTGGGTTTGCGGCGCCAACTGGTAAAACTTACACGGCGGCAGACCGACTGGATTGTGCAGAACCTTGGCGTGGTATCGTACGACAACATGGCCAAGAAGCTGGGCGTGAGCGGTACCACCATCATGAAGATCGCTGCCGAGAACGGGCACCGTCCCCGGCCGAATATCCGCGCGTGGACTCCGGAGGAGGACGCATTCCTTCGCGAGCATTATGGCACCATGACGCGTCGCGAGATCGCCGAGGCAATTGGTCGAACTGTTCCGCTTGTTGGGTGGCGTGCGGCCAAGCTGGGCCTTACTCGCGAATTCCGGGATATGGATAAGGTGCGTAGCTGGACGCCTCTGGACGATGCTCAGTTGCGCATGCTTGCCGGTGAGCTTACATACGATCAGATCGCCGAGCGGATGAATCGCACGCGTGCGGCGGTGATGGGGCGCGCAACCAGATTGGGAATTACCGGCCGCGAGCGCACCGAGTAATCCATTTCATGTCACCCATGCCATCGCGGCCCATCATGCGACCGGCACGTCTGTTGGCATGTGCGCCGTAAGGTCTTGATCTGGCGTAACCCGAACAACCGCCCGCGTGCCTTCTGCGGCGCTGCGCCGGTGGTGCTGCGCCGGCGGCTCGGCGTGGGGTGCGAAATCAGGTACAATGTTGTGAGCAATCGCGCGGTGTGATGGATGCCCGTGGGCGCCCGTGCTGCGGCGGTACGGCGCCACGCCACGCCATGTAGTCTTCAGCGCCACCTGTCTGCCCGTGGGCAACCGGCCCGGTTGGGCAGGATGCAGGGGACGCCCTCAGCGTTTGGCGAGGATGTTCCACAGCATGTTGATGCCCACGCCGCCGATGATCACGGCCAGGGCGATGCGCAATGTCCGGGCTCGCAGGCGGTAGCTGAGCCGGCTGCCGAGAAACGAGCCCGGCAACGCCGCAAGCACGGCAACGGCAGTGGCGTCCAGCGGAACCTGATGTGTTGCCAGCTTTCCGATGGTGGCCGCCAACGACGACATCACCACAATGCCGAGCGTGGAGGCAATGGTGATTCGTGTTGGTATGCGCAGCACGGTCATCATCAGCGGCGAAAGGATGAACGCGCCGGGGGCGCCGGCCATGCCGCCGAAGATGCCCACGGCGAGCGCGATTGCAATCGCCAGCGGAACGTTGAACTGCAACGGACCGGCAGTCTCCTGCTCGGGCTCGCGTTTGCGGGTCATCAGGGCGGCGCCCAGAATCGCCATCACCGCGAACACGGTAATAATCACGTCGGGGTCGACCTCGCTGGAGAAGTACGCGCCAACGAAGGAGGCCGCGGTAATCGGTATGCCGATGGCCATCACCAGCCGACGGTTCACCGTGCCGTGCCGGCGGTGCATCAGCACTCCCAGCAGGGACGAGGCGAACACCTGGGCGCTGGTCATCCCGGTGATTGATTTGGTTGGCAGCGGTTGCACGCCGAACAGCGGCGGAAGGTAGAGAAACGCGGGGATAAGCAGCACCGCGCCGCCAAGGCCGAACATCCCGGCAAGAAAGGAGACCGTGAAGGCAACACCGGCTATCAGAGGAAGCATGCGCGAAGATGCAAAAAGATTCGGCCAGCATTACGATTCGGCTTCTTTGGGACTACGCGGTCCGTTTGCACGATTCGTTGCTTGCGGAAACGGAATGTTGTTCGTACTAACCAAACAAACATCCGCGTCAATAGGTGTTTTCATCGCCTGCCAACCTATCTTTCCCGCCGTCTGTGTTGGGTGCTCCGTGCCGGTGCGCCAGCGCATGCGAGTCCGAACTTGGAAACGTGCCCGATGATCCCCAGCGATCCCATCGCTTCTACACAGATACCGGAATCCCGTACCCAGGCGTCCCAGCATGCCATGGCATTGCCGGGCATTACGCCGCGCGGTGGTTTCCGTTTCCGGCATGGGCAGGAGATGTTTCTGCGCAAGCTGGCGCAGGCGCTGGAGCGTGGCGAGGACAACCATCTTGGCGTGTTTGTTCCCGGTTACGGCAAAACCATCACCGCGCTTTCGGCATTTGTGGTGGCGCGTGCATTGGGCGCGGCCCGCAAGCTGGTGGTGTTTGTTCCGCGCGGCAACCTGCGCGATCAGTATGCCGATCCCAAGGAGCTGAACCGGGTGTTCTTCAACCTCGGGGCATCCGGCTTTTCGTTCTGCGTTGCCGATAGCGAACGGGTGTTCCTGAAGAACCTGGACACCACGATCATCGTTACCACCTACCAGTACGCCAGCGGCCAGGGCGGGCATCGTGCCCTGCTGAAGTTCTGCGAATCGGCGCCGTGCATGTTCGTGTTCGACGAAGTGCATCATCTTTCCGACGATGGCCTGTGGGCTTCCAAGATTGCCCAGTTCCCGTTCACGTGCAGCGTTGCGCTTTCGGGCACCCCGATGCGTTCGGATAACAAGACGTTGTTCGGCGTGCCGTTCTCGATGGAGGCGAACGGCGAGCAGTATTATACCGCGCTGCACGAGGTAACCATGCGCGATGCGCACGCCGAGGGGAAGATCCTGAAGGGTGTTGAAGCGCACGTTGTGGATTACAGCCTGACGATGGTGCACTCCGACACCGGCCAGATGGTGGAGATGTCGCTGTCGCAGTTGGCCGATATCGCCAGGAACAAGAACGATGTGGATGCGTTCTTCGCGCGCCGCAAGCTGCGGTTTCACGATGTCTATCTGGAATCGCTGTTGAGTCCTGCATTCGCGCGCTTTGCGCAGAAACGCGAGGCGCTTGCACGCGAGTGGCGCGATGAGGACAAGCCCGGCATGCCGCGTAATCACCAGATGCTGATCATCGCGATGAGCAATCTGCATGCGCAGGCGATCCTGGAATTCGTGCGCCGCAATTTTCAGCAGTTCAGCTCGGCGCGTATCGGGCAGGACGTGCCGGCCGGCGAGCGTGAGGATCTGCTGAACCGTTATCGGCGTGGTGCGATCGACGTGATGGTGCAGGTTGATATGATCGGCGAGGGGACCGATATCAAGCCGATCAGTGTGATCGTGAAGGCCGATCTGGTGCGCGCTCTCTCGAAAACCATGCAGCAGGTGTTCCGCGGCATGCGCTACTTCGACGGTTTCAGCGAGGCCGCCAACGTCTGTGATATCTATGCCGCGAACGATTCGGAAGTGGTACGGACGTTGGAGTGGATTACCTCGGAGGAACAGCTCGGCATCAAGCTGCGCGATGAACGCAAGCGCCAGGAATCCCTTGCGCGCACGGCCTCGCCGGACAGTCTGTGGGAGCTGCGCGAGGTGGAACATCGCGCCATCGAGACGCACAGCCTGGAGCTGTTCCCCGAATACGCGCGTGAGCCGTCGTTCGTGGAGCTGTTCCCCGAATACGCGCGGCCCACACCCGTTGTCACCGTGCAGGCCGACGCCCCCGCAGGCCACACACTTGATGTAAGCCGCCGCGAACACGAGTTGCGGCAGGAGTGCGCCACGCTTGCCTCGAAGCTGTCGTTCCTGCTGAAGGGCACCGGGCGGATCGTGGAGGTGAGCACCATCCATGCCGAGGCGAAGCGCCGGTTTGCGAAGGCGCAGGGCGATCTCAGCTTGAACGAGCTTGCACGCAAACGCGACTGGTTGTTCCGCTGTATCGATGCCCGCAAGCTGCTGTGATCGGCCACCTGCCTTAGCGCAATCGGGTGTTGTGTGTGATTTCCATGCGTGCCAGGTCCACAACGATGATGCGCCCCAGATCATCGGTTATTACGGCGGTCCGTTCATTTAGGCGCGTACGCGCCAGGCCCGCGCCCAGCAGTGTAATGGTTGCCGCCGCCTGTACGCTCCGATCGCGATAGATCCGCACCTCCACGCCTGATTGCTGAACCATGGCAACCGATGTAAACCCATTGGTGGTTGCAACAGTGGGCGCCGATGGCAGCGCCTCGAACTGCACCAGACTGTCGCCGATCGCAATCGACGTGCATGGCGGTATGCCGTGGTCGTGATCGCGATGATCGAAAATCAGCCGAACCGTCCTGGCATCAGGCGCGATCACCGGCGCGAACACGAAATGCCCGGTTGACTTCGGCAAGGCGTGCCGGTTACGAACAGTCAGTGAGCGCAGGTCAACGCTCCATGCTTCCCATGCATGCTGCATGCCGGAGGGATCGGCGGCCGGTGCCATCAGAAACGAACCGTTCCCCTCGTGCCGTGCCAGGGCAAGCGGAATCAGGCGTTCATCGTTCCAGTGCCAAAGGCTTGCCAGCGTGGATTCGGTTGTGTTCACCGCGTGTACCAGTCCCCTGGTTGCCGCCAGCCAGATCAGCCCATCGTACGTGTCGGCCCATACGGTAATCTCGGCCTCGCACCACGGCTCGGCGTGCCGCGCGGCGAAGTCCAGTTTGCACAGGCGTGCCACGCCGTCGCGTGGGGCGATGCCGATACCGTGCTCGCCGCCATCGGCAATTACCAGCCGATACGCCGGTTGGTTAAGGTGTGCGATAACATTGCCTGTCCTGTTCAGCATCAGCACACCGGCTTCGCCAAGCGCGGCAACCAGACGTCCGTTGGCAAGCAGGGCAACATCGTGCGCCGTTCGTGCGCCACGATCCACCGATTCCACCGTAAGCTCGCAAGTGGTGCCCGGCTTGGCGGCCGGCTGCATTGCAACCAACGAGCGGGAATCGGTGCGCAATGCGAGGTTGTTGGTATAGCGGTGCAGTGCGTTTACCATACCGGCCGCACCGGTATCGGCGCCGTCGCGAACCAGTGTCCGGATGGCCACACGGCCCAGGGCCTTGCTGCTGGGGTCGCCTAGCTGCGCAAGCTCCTCGGAGAATGCCGACCGCTGCGGCGCATCCTGCGGATCACGACCGTTCAGCAGCAGCAGTGCCTGCTGCCGGAATGCGGGGGCTTCGTCGCCGGCTACGACAATACGGCGTGCAAGCATCCGTGCGCCGGTTGTGCCGCCCAGATCGATCAATGCATCCAGCCACGGTATGGCACGGGCGCGCTCGTCTTCCAACGGCCATACCGTGTCCACCGCGGCGGTATAGTTGCCCGAGTCGGCCAGCAGTGTTATCCATCGCAACCGAAGCTCCCGTGCCTTGTCGTGAAGATTGCGATTCTCCAGCGCGGAGATGGTTTGCGCGAACGAACCGGAACGTATCGCCAGCGCAATCGCCCGGTCCATCTCGCCGGCCATGAACCACAGCCGCACGGTTTGTCCGGCCGGCAGATCGCGTGCCTCCGAAATCTCGGCCGCGGTCCGAACGTGATTATGCCGTTCCAGCAGGTCAACGGCGCGTTGTGGCGAGTTCAGAAGATCGGCCAGCACGTACGCGGCTTCCTCGATCCTGCCATCCTTCTCCAACTGCCTTGCCGACTCCTCGTAGTGTTTGCGGAGTGTCGCAAACAATTCGTCCTCAAGGCCCACATTCCCTGATGTGTGCCCGCGTTCCGGGCGAAGTTGCAGGTCGTTGTTGTTGCGGATCGGCCCGAACTTCGGTAGTTGCTGCTTGAAGCTGCCGGAATCGTCCAGCGGAATCGCTCGCCGCAACGCTTCCATGATGTTGCCGGTTTGGAACATCCGGAGCATCTCTTCCAGATACTCGGCGTTTTCGCGATCGAAGCTCGATGCCAGTTTTGACTGCCACAACAACTTGCGCGACCACTGTTCCAGCCGGTCCAGAATGCCGGGTCGGCGGGGCCTGGCCTGCCTGCCGCTGCCCATTTGGGTACGACCATTGCCACTTCGCATGACGTTGCCGCTGGCTGCATTCGGGCGGCCTGCACGCCCGCGCAGCCGTTTCGCCCACGTTATCCCGCGCTGTATCAATGCTCCGGCGGTATGCTTCAGGGTGGCGGCCGAATCCGATGCAACCCTGCCGGTACCGTTCGCCAGCGATGTAAGCAGGCGCTTCCTGCCAGGTGGCTCCCAGGTAATCTTCGCCAGCCGTGCGCGGGCGTCGAGCTTCAGCGGTGGTATTTGCGTGCGCGGCGGTATCGGCTGTTCGGCAAGGGGATGAACATCCGCCAACAGCAGCTCGTCGGTGTTGATCCACGAGGCCGGGTCAACCGGTTCCATTGCCGAACGGGCCACAGCCGTAACCGTGCCACCGATGCTCAGCACAACCGATCCGTTGGCCCAATGTTGCTCGTGGGCTGCGCTGCCGGCAATCGGCAGGCTGGCAGTAACGTTGCCGGCCGGTACCAGCGGTGTTCCGGGGGCCAGGGCACAATCAACCACAACAGGTGACGGCAGTTGCAGGATCAGCAGACCGTTGTAGTTGTAGGCAGCGGCACCATGTGTCCACAGCGCGAGCGCCCGCTCGCGGGCACGACGCGTGCCGATCAATGATGGGTTGAACACCAGTCCGGACGCCTCAACAACGCCGCGATGCTGCAATCGTATGGCGCGTTGCATCACAGCCAGTTCCAGATAACGGCCGTGGCATGTTCGGTACGCACCGCCGGCAAAGCGCGAGGCGGTGCGTAGATCGATGTGCGCTGTTGGTCACGACGTGCGTTCATAACGTGCAGCTTGTACGTATTACCCTGCTGTGCGTTTGGCATGTGCGAGTATCGTGAAAATTGTGATACGGCATCACAGCAATCCGGTATGTGCAGGACATTGTTGTGTCCAGGATCGCCGACATTTCGATGCCGGCGTTCATGATGTACGTTGGCGTGCCTTGCACGAATTGTTCATGGCACGTAGACTTGGCGCCGCGTGCAATCGGCCAACTACATGTTCCGTACATATCATGATCGAACGTATCGCCCGGCCCATCCTGGCGGCCTTTGGTGTGCTTGCCTGCGGTATCCTTGCCTCGTGTGCCTCGCTTAAGGAAGATGACGTGCGCCGTTGGGAGATTTCCCACGTCATGCAGCCGGTGGACAGTGCCGGCATGCATGGGAGGTATCTCAATGCATCGCCGGAGATTTCAGTGCCGGGCTTTTTTCTGTGGGCACAGCTTGGCGGCGGGGATGCGTCGCGGAATTCCGACATCGTGGAGCTCAACGTCGCGGGCGGCGAGGCCCGTTTCCGCCTGATTCGTGACGGCATCGCGGTGGACAGTCTGGATCGGGACGCAACGATGATGCCGGCATATGCGCGGATGACATCCTTCCGGTTTGGCGGGATCCCACCATTGTTCTGGGGAGTATTCAGCGATGAAACCGCGATCGGCGTGAACAGTACCGGCGCGCTTACGTTAATGCGAACTGCGGGCGGGGTTGCGTTCCTTGTCCTGCTGCCGATTGCAGGCGGAGGTTCCCCGTATTCGCTGATCTATTTCCCGACCGAGTAACGTGGCCCGCGATCTGGTTACCCGGGCAGTTCCCACGGCGTTTGCCGCCACCCAATGCGCTTCGATGCAGCGTCCGTATCGATGTGGGGCATGTGCTGGCGTACCAGGGTTATTACCTCATCCGCCAATGCCTCCAGATCGTTCAAGGCCTCGGTGTCGCCGCGCAGAAGCTGCTCCAGCCGGTCGGCAAGGTTGGCGGGTTTATACGGCATGGCATCGATCACCATCCGCATGTGCTTTAGCTGAAACGTCGTGAAGTACAGCCGGTTCAAGCCGGCCAGTACTCCAAGGATATTCTGCGCGCTCTCGACAAGCGTTGCGTGCATCCACAACGACGCGTCGCGCCGGGCCAGCCCATCTGCGAGCCCCCACAGGGGAAAGAAGTTCAGGTATCTGCGCACCATCGCATCGCCCAGTTCGGCGGGGTAGGCGCGTGCCCGGCCCTTCCATCGCTCGATGTGTTCGGCGCCGAAAATCGGGTGGCTCGCCAGCATCCCTTCCAGCGCCTTCTGCAGCGGCGTCTCCGCGTTGAGATTCGTCTGCACCTCCTCGAACACGGCGTCGGTGGCAGCAAACGTCGCGTGCACAATCTGTACTTCAATTCCATTCACAGGGTAGGCCTCCATCACCGAGCCCTCGTCGCGGTTGTCAACCAGCCATTTGCGGTCGTTGCATCCCAGCGCCGCGCGCACGTCGGCAAGCCAGTCCTCCTGGGGCAGGGCGTGCTCGTAGTACAGCATCATGTCGATATCGGAGTAGTTGTCGGCGATGCCCTTTGCGGCCGAGCCGGAGATCATTGCCGCGCGAATATCCGGATGGTGCTTGTGCGCGGTGGCAATTGCTGTTGCAAGTTCGATAAGATAGCGGCTGGCGTCGGTCATATCCCGCGTTCGACTGATGGAACATACATGGGGTTGTTCCCCGCTACGGCGCGGTCGCCTTCTGGTTGCAGTCGGGCCTGTGTACCGGTGTGGAGCATCCGCCGTGCAGGGCCCAGAGCATTTGCAGCTCCGCCGTACGGCAATCGTGTTGTGTTACATCATGGTGAACTGTGACGGGTGCTGGCGTCAAACTCGAACAACATTCGTTGCAGCGTCATCGAATACACACCGATTGCTCCGCCGGTTGTTGTATAGGCAATCAAGTTGTTTCTGTGATCCACGGCAACGTGAGCGATATTCTCGGCTGCCTGTGGGAGCACCACCTCGTCGTGTTCACGAACCAGCGATAACGATCTGCCCCCGCGTTGCACAAGCAACGTGGGCTCGGGGGCGCCATCCGGTGCAACCGCGAAATGCGGCCAAGCCTTGCCCACACGGATTCGGGCGCAGCCCGTTGGCATCTGCACGTCCCATTCATCCTCGTTAACCCGCATTGCTACCATGCCCTGTATGTCACGCTTGAACTCCATGCATCGGCCAAGGCACGCTTGGGAATTTGTGCGGGCCAGATGGGAGTATTCGGGCGCGAACTTCTCGGACATGGTAGTGTACCGCCAAGTGTGTTCGTCCTCGATGCTGAGATAATGGGTGCATGTGCCATCCAACTGCAGCGCGTGTACGGCTTCGTTTACCACTACTGCCGAGCGAGTTGTGGAGTCCAGCCGCACCAACATCCTGTTGTTCAGCAAAAGGTACCAGGACATCGAATCGTCGTCCGTGCGCGCACGCCAAAGTTTGCTGAGGGTGCCGTTCGATAAATGCATTGCTACCTGTGGGGCCAGTACCTCGGCACTGAAGGTGCCTTCCATGTCCACAACTTTCCTGCCATTCAGTGCCCCAACACCAATTGCTTTCCGATACGGTATCCACCATGCTCCTACGATTGCGTTTTGTTCGCGCGTGGCGGCTATGAGCGCATGGCGGCTGGGCATCGCATACGAGCGCATCTTGCGATGTGCATCGTTTAACCCGTTGCGGATGTAGCTGTACAGGAGGATGTGCGGATACTTGCCGATAGTGGCCACGCCGCGGGTGCCTATGAAAATCGGGTTCGACGTGACAACGGTGCTGTTGTTCGGTCGTGGCACTGTTGGCGTGACAGCAGGCAACGTGGGGCTTGCGGCGAACGGGTCGCGAAGCAACCGGGTGCAGACAGCGTCAGGCGGCAGGTCCAGCACGATACGGCGGGCCGTGCCCATCCGCCCCTGGCGAACCGAGATCTCAAGCTGATGCGCGCCCGGTTCCAACACGTCGGTTACCTGCAGATGGTTCATGCGCAGTTCGGCCGCAATGGCGGCGCAATGCTCGCCACCAATCAGCCATATCTCCTGCATGGCGGCTGCACGCTCCATAACCTGACGGGCGTGCTGAACCTGTTCGATGTTGGTCTCGAGGGCCGAGCGTCCGTCCAGAAGGTTCTCGAGGGTAGCACGGTCCACAAGCGAATACGTTGCATCCGGCTGCTGCGCCACGCACCAAACCAGACTGCCTTTTGCGTTCTCGGCACGCCGGGCCAACACAATCAATGCAGCCAGATGGGCGATACGGGGTGTGCCAAGCTGCTCGGGGCCGGCGTCGAAAATCGCGGCCGTGTGGAACTCGCCGCGCGGAGCATCGTGGGCCAGCCGAAGGAAGGAATGTTCGCCTCCGGCTGCGCGGCGCACAAACTCCAGTGGCGCCTCCTCGGCCATCAACCACTCGGTAAGCAGCAGGCGCTCGTAGGTGCCACGACGGCTAAGGCCGTCGAAGCCGGATGGCTCATCGGCCGCCTTGGAGCTGTTGACACGCGGACGTCCAATCGCCAACTCCAGCGCCGACGCCATGCGTGCCAGCTCGGGCTGTAGTTCGGCCTGGAAGACGTCGAGCAGTGGATGCCAGCGCGCAAGCGTGCCCGGGAGCTTCATGCGTTACGGTCCCCCACGTTTGGCACGGTGTCTCCGGATTTGCCGGCGGTGTGTGTGGCAAGCCATGCATGCAATTGCGTGGCCGCGATCGGTCGCGCGCGATCCAGCGGGATCACCATGCCATGGCCCGGAACTATGGCGTGGATGGCGCCGTTGGGCAAGCGCATCCTGATTGCACGCTCAAGCAGCGCAACCGGCACCGATGGGGCGAGCGTTGTGGGCATAAGCAGCGTTGAGGCTGCCGATTCGGCGCCAAGATAGACAACACCATCAGCCCATGGCAGATCGGCCTCGGCTGCGATAACCACCAGCACATCCGTTCCCGCCACACCGCTCAGGCCATCGAGCGATTCGCGTTGCAGCAAGCGCCTGGCAAGCTCGGATGCCGCTTCGGCGAACGCAACCACCGCGCACGGGGCAAGTGGCTCGGTGCGGGCCTGCCATGTTACCTCGATCCTGGATTCGTGCAGTTCGGTGCTCATGCTGCTGGGCGTTGGGTCCGCCGGTGAATGGTTGCCTGCAAATGATGGCGGGCGCTGCTCCGGGGCGCGCGGCTGTTGGATATTATTGGCCGACTTCGGATTGCGGTTGTAATGTGGTTACGATGGCCGCGCGTACCGCTGCAACCTCGGCCGGCATATTCTCGGCCGTGAAGGTTGCGTCGATCTCTCGCGCAACGCCCTCAAGGCGCAGCTCCCAGGCGGCACGGTTGTCGTTCTCCGGGGCAGCTCCCAGCAGCGCACGTCCGGTTTGCACGATGCGCGCCGCCCGCGCCAGCGGTCCCAGCGATGCCTCCTCGGCCACGGCCGTCAGCACTGTGTTGCGTGAGTTTACCAGCAGTTCGCCAAGCACTTCGCGTGCCCGCGTCTGTTCCTCCCGGGTTGGTACCGCCAGCACCAGCGTCCATAGATCGCCGGCCTCGGCAGCAATGCGGCCATCCAGCACCGCGGCGGCTGCCATCAACTTCTGTGCCTTCACGGCGCGGCGATCAGAAAGCATGATGCCTGCACGGCGCAGTGTACGGATTGCCTGCGCAAGCTGCGGGCGGGCGGCGTCCAGGTTCACGTGCAATGCCGATGCGGCCAGCACCTCCAGGTCCGCAATGCTCGCCGTGGGAATCTCCGCCACTGTGGCTCCGGCGATATTCCAGCCGCCGGCCAGCAACTCCTCCATCTGCGGATCGGCAATCGGTTCGATAAAGGAGCGTACAAGAAATCGATCGGCGAACGCGGCCAGCGTGTCATCCTCCGGCAGCGCGTTCGATGCGCCTATACAGATCCGCAGCGGGCATCGCACTACTGTGTGGCCACGGCGGAACACGCGTTCGTTAAGAATCCCGAGCAGCGTGTTCAGAATTGCCGTCGAGCCCAGGAAAACCTCATCCAGAAAGGCGATCTCGGCCTCGGGCAACATGCCGCTGGTTTCCGTCTCCACCACGCCTTCACGCAGCTTGCGCAAATCCACCGGGCCAAATATCTCGCTCGGTTCGGTGAATCGGCCAAGCAGGTACTCGAAGTAGCTGCCGCCAACCGCGCGCGCCACACGCCGCGCCGCCTCGGACTTCGCCGTCCCCGGCGGGCCAATCATCAGCATGTGTTCGCCGGCCACTGCCGACAGCATGATCGTGTCCACAAGCGCGGCGCGGTCCACAAGGCCATTGCTTGCACTGTCCACGGCCCCCCGCAACGCGCGTGACGCCTTTTCGATTTCGTCGGATGTATGCATGAGCATGTTCGATGGTTGCCTGCCGTATGGTTGACTGCCCGGCCGCTGTGCGTCCGAACAATCAAGGCGCGAAGCTACATGGGCTTGCCAAACTGTGCACGGGTATTTGTTGGGGGCACTTCGGTCGGGGATGTGTTGCGTGTGGAGTACTGTGATGAGGTGGTTCTCGGCCTGTCATGGCAAGTGTAGGTGTCGGGGTTCCCATGCAAGCCCTACCTCCCTACAAACGCCGCGCGCATGATCGTGGATATCACCGTAATGCCGATGCCAACCACAACCGGCAGCCAGGCCCCGGCGGTGATGCCCGGTTGAAGCACGGCCCGTGAGGGTTTGCGAGGATCATAATACACGGTGACGCTGCTGCCCGCCTGGTACTTCTCGGCCACCTTACGCGCGCGCTCGATGCTGTTGGTTGCCATGTCGGCCGCCGATACGGTCGATGCCGTGTACTCGCGGTCGTCCACGGTGTACCGATACTGCAGGAGCGCCCTGTACAACGCGCCCTGTGCCACGCCCACGCTTGTGATCGCGGCCGAGTCGGTCACGATGTCGTTTTGCATGATGGTCCCTTCGGCCGTGTTCCACTGGCGGCTGCGATGCGCCCGGACCAACAGACCGACGCCAAGCAGCGTGCAGAGCCCGCCGGCGACCATGCCCAGCGTTGGAAGCACTCGCTGCATGAGAATCCAATCGATCGACGCGAACAGCCGGTCGAACCCGATAGCTGCAACCCACACTACGGCAACGCCGAACAGCAGCAGTGTGATGCCCGTGATCAGCGTGCCGAACTTGGGGCGCCCTGCATTGGCTGCCACGATCGCCGCGCGGATCACCAGCCCGCCAACAACCACGAACAGCAGCCCCACAAACCCGAATCCGATACCGACGGCGGTTTCCATTTTAGCGCACGATAAGCAGTGGAGCCTGCGACCTGTTGTGATCCGCATACACAACCACGCGGTACGCGCCGGTTGGCAACTCCGCCACGTTCAGCGTCACGGTGGGCTCGCCGGCCGGCAGTGTTGATGTGGTCATGCTGAGCACTACACGGCCGGTGATATCCACAATCTCCACATCGGCTGCTGCCGGGCGTGGCATGGCCAGATGCAGCGTTGCGGTCTGCCGCGCCGGGCTTGGGGTCAAGGCCTTGATGGCAACGGCCGCGGGGCCTGGCATTGCGGCAGCCTGTATGCCCGACGCCGAGGCGTACAGCGGTACGTCGTTGAACGTGAACGCCCCAACGCCGCGTGTGTTGGCAAGCCAGGGCCCTTCGTAGATATAGTTGGTGCCCTCGTAGGCAATTGCCGGCACATACGTGATGCGCCTGGCGTTCGAGGGGGCCGCCAGGCGCAGGCGAATTGTGTTTCCCACGGCGCGCCCGGATACCACCGCGCCCGAGACCCCATCCAGAAAGAACTGCTCGTTCATCTTGCGGAGCACGTCGCCGATCACCGAATCCGCCGGCCACACCATCCGCTGATCGGGCTGAAAGCGGAGCACGATTTCGTCGTGTGCCGCCGAGGCGAAGTACGCCCGTTCGATGTTCGGCGACTCGATCTCGACGGTGTCGTCCGATCCGTAAAAATCTCGCGCCACCAGCCGGTACAACTGTGTGCTCATCACCGCGTATCCGCTGGCCAGGTAGTGGCATCCGTCGTGGCCTGGCACGGCCGTTGGCGCGTATGCATGCACCAGCGGAAGCGAGTCCGGCAGGGTGCGGAGCAGCTCGCGCAACTGTCCGTGTGTGGGATTCTGCGCGCATCCCGGGCGTATCTGCACCACGTACATGCGTTGCAGCGCGGGATAGTCGGTCCGCCAGTCCGCATGCAGTGCCTTGAAGTTGTCGTAATAGTTCTCGATGCCGTTCGATTCGCCCTGATACCAGAACAGGTATCGCGCGTTGGCCGCCAAACCGGCTGCGCGCATGCGGAACAGCGTGCGCCCATAGATGGTGGTTGGATCGGTGGGGTTTGCATCGTTGCGCTGGTTGATCTCGATGCTCGATCCGCCCACGCCGCCGGTAATGGCGCATGTGGGGACGCCGTGTTTTTCCAGGATCTGGAGTTGCAGCCCCAGGCCCCATACGCCCACATGCCAGCGGCCCTGAAAGCCGCCGGAGTTCGCGGTGGAACGTCCGAACAGCGTGTCGGAATCGTCGTACGTGCCGTAGCCGGTGTTCACGCCGAACGTGCGGCAGAACTGGTTTGTGATGGTCACGCCGGCGTCGCCGGGTGTGGAGTTTGATTGCCCGGTGATCAGGATCACGTCGCCGCAGATGATGCTGTCGCGGGCGGCGACCAGGCTGTCGGCGCCGTTGCGCACAAGCAGCACGCGCACGCCGAACTCCACCGGCCGCGCATAGATGCCGGGTGAGAAGGCGAACGCCGCACCGGTAGCGCCGTAGGCAAGCGGCTGCGATGTCGATTTCCAGTAGCCGCCGTCGCGGTACACATCCAGGCGCACGGAGTCGAACCCGGGAGCAGTAACGGTGCCGGCAATCTGAACGTGGGCGGTGTCATCGATGCCGCGCGGGTAGAACGCGTAGGCGCGCGGGAACGCGGTAAACGTTATGCCCCTGCTGGAGTTCGGGCGCTCGATCGCGATACCGTAGCGCGATGCCAGATAGGCCTCCAGATCGGCCCGCTCCGCTCCGGTAAGGATGCGATCATACACGATGATTTCGCTGATGTCGCCGTTCATCACGTAGCCGCCGGCGAATGCGCCAATCATCAAGGCGCTGTCGGTATTGGCGGTGGTGGTGTTGCCACGCCCGGCAAACGAACCGTTCACCCACAGCGAACCCCGCATCAGGCCGTGCTCGAACTGGCCGAACAGCAGGTTGGGGCCATTGCGTGTTTCGATGTACGCATCGGCCACGTTGCCGGAATGGAACAGCTTCAGCGCGTGTGTGCCGCCCAGCCAGAACGCGTGCACCGATGCGCCCGACAGGATGTTGTTGGTTGCGCCGTAGTCCGCGATCCGGGCCACCACCACCTTGGTGTAGTCGTGGTTCACGGGGAACCTGTCCGGGCAACGGAGATGCTGGCCGCCGCCCTGAAACATCACGGCCGGCCGGCCACCCGCGGCGCGATCCAGCAACCGTGGCGCCAACGCCGCGCTGGGTGCCACCGCGTCGTATCCGTGCCCGCTGATGTCGCCCCAGCGCATTACCGTATCGCCCTGGCGGGTGATCGCCGTATCGGCCCGGAACCGGAACAGCGCGCCGGTCGGGATCTGGGCGCGCAGATCTGATATGGTTGCCGCGAACAGGGGTGCGATCCAGAGCAGTACGTAGCGTGCTGATTTCATGGCATGGATACGGTTGTTGATCACCGGCCGTATCGTGCGGCGGCGATTCGTGTGTCATGTTCCGACGCCTGCCTGCCGGGCATGCGGCTGTGGCCCTGTATCATGTGCTCCATCAGGCTTTGGCGGGCGTGTCGGTCTGGCCAAGCATGGCCAGCAATTGCGTGCGTACGTCGCGCTGGATCTCCTGCTCCTCGGCGCGTGTGGGATTGGCGCGGCCCGGGATCGGCGTGCCGATTATCACCTCCACGTGTCCCGGGCGTACGTGCCTGCTGTGCCGCGAGAGCAACGCATACGTGCCCCGGATTGCCAGTGGCACCATCGGCACGCCGCTGCGTGTTGCCAGCATGAAGCCGCCGCGCTTGAATGCGCCAAGCTGCCCGTCGTGTGTGCGTGTGCCTTCCGGGAAGATCACCACCGAGGCGCCATCGGCAATGCGCGCCGCCGCGCGCTCGATGCTGGCCATTGCATTGCGGGGATCGGAACGGTCGATAAGGATATACGGCCCGGCCGCCAGCGACCAACCGAACAGCGGGATGCGCGCCAGTTCGCGCTTGAAGATGAAGCGCATGTCGTCCGGCACGGTGGCGCCCAGGGCAATGATGTCCAGATAACTGGAATGGTTGGCCAGATACACATAGTGGGCGCCCGGGGCGATGTTCTCGGTTCCGTGTACGCTGGTGGTGATACCGAACAGCCACAGCAGCGAACGCGACCATGTGCGCATCATGCGATGGTAGATGCGGCCGTGGCGGTCGAACGGTGAAGCCGCGATCGAGATGATCGAGAAGAATACCGTTACCAGAAGAGCAAGCGGAGCGGCCAGATAGAATCGCATGGATCGATCGATATACCGGATAAATCAACAATCAGGGAGCCTGCCGCAATCGTCGGGCGCGGTCCCATCGGGCGTTTACCGACGAACGCCCGGCAAGGATGGTGGAAAACCCGGCGTAGTGCTCGGCGAGCATCGTTGCGCGCAAGTCATCCAGCTCGGTCTCCATCATGGCCTCAATGCCCTGTGTCAGCTCGCGTACACCGGTGGTTTCCCCGCCGTGAATGTGGGTCGGCCGGCCGATGCTGGCGCAGGCGATCGGCCGTTCCTCGCGCCCAACCTCGTAGCGTATCGCCACCGGCACGATCGCGCATTCGCCAATCATGCGTGCCAGCCGTGCGATGCCGGTCTCGCATTGGATGGGGCGGCGATCGTTCGGCACGATCATGCCCTGCGGGAACATCCACAACACGCGGGGTGTGCCGCGTAGCAGCGTGGCGGCGTACTCCAGCGTGGCCATCGCCGACCGTGGCGACGAACGGTCCACGGAGAATATGCCCGCCCGCGCGAAAAAGCTGTAACGCCGCAACTGCTGTTCGTCCATCATGCCGTAGGCATCCTGCCCCAGCGTGCGCAGCGAGATCACGATCGGGAGCACGGCATCCCACCACGACGAATGATTCGCCGCCAGCAGCAGCGGAACCCCGGAGGCCGGAGGATTGCCGGCCGTGGCGCTCCAGGCCGCCAGATTCTCAAGCCCCCGAACGTCCACTCGGGCAAACCGCTGCGCTGCGCGGCGCGTGAAGTATCCGGCCAGCACTGCGCGATGGAACCTGGTTGGGCGAGCTGGGATCAACGGCGTGCGGTTGTCGTACGGACATGTATGAATATTGCCGAGCTTCGCCACGGCGCGCACGGCCGTACGGCGACGGGGCGGAGAAGCGGTTCGGGAACTTAGCACTTGGCCGGGAGATTTATAGGGGAGCAACCGGGCGTACCTTGTACACATGCCGGTTGAAGGGCCGCGCGTGACGAATTGAGACTCAACCGGATGCGCCCCCCTTCGTTATCTTCCATTCCCGTGGGCGCCAGCCCATGTTTGCAAAATCCCTTCGGACCATGAAACAGATCGGCGTGATTCTGAACAACCTGGGGGGGCCAACCTCGCTCGACGCGATACGGCCGTTCCTGACCAATCTGTTCCTCGATCCCGAGATCATCAAGATTCCGCTTCCGGGGCCGCTTGGCCGTCTGTTCCCGCGCCGTCTGTTTGCCGAGTTCGTGGCACGGCGCCGTACACCGAAGGTGCGGCCGAACTACGAGGCCATCGGCGGGCGCTCGCCGTTGGTGGAGCGCACCGAGGAGCAGGCGCGTGCGCTTGAGGCCGAGCTGAACCGCAGGTTCGATGGTGCGGCCACGTTCCACGTGCGGCTCGGCATGCGATACTGGCACCCGTTTACCGTCGAAACCGCCGATCAGTTCCGGCGCGAGGGAATCGACCATGTGTTCCTGTTGCCGCTGTACCCGCAGTATTCGCGCACAACCACGGGGTCGAGCTTCAAGGAATGGCGCAATCTGAATCGCGATCGATACGGGCGCGGGTTCCGGGTGAAGGCCGTGCGCGACTATTTCGTGCAGCCACACTACATCCAGGCAATCAACAACCGTATTGATGCCACGATTGCCGAGCGATTCACCGAGGCCGAGCGCGCCGGGCTTCATCTGCTTTTTTCGGCCCACGGCACTCCGGTGTCGGATGTGGAGGCCGGCGATCCGTATTCCGGGCAGATCAAGGCGACGATGGAGGCGGTGATGGCCGCTCGTGGGCACGACTATCCCTGCTCGCTTTCGTTTCAAAGTCGCGTTGGGCCTGTGCGGTGGCTGGAGCCGTATACCCAGGATGCCCTGGCGCGCCTGGGCGCCGAGGGGGTGCGCTCGTTGCTGGTGGTGCCGATTGCCTTCGTGACCGACCATATCGAAACACTGCACGAGCTGGATATCGAGCTTCGCCATGTGGCGGCCGAAGCGGGCATCAAGCGCTACGAGGTAATGAAAGCCCTGAACGATCATCCCCTGTTCATCGCCGCGCTGGCCGATCTGGTTGAGCGCAGATACCGCTCGTTGGAATCCAACCCCGCCGTTGATCCGCCGAACGCGAACGGGAGCGGGCAATGACCGTGCATGATGTCATCGTGATCGGCGGTGGCGTTTCCGGCGCAACGCTGCTGCACCGGCTTGCAATCGCCGGGCTCGACGTGTTGCTGCTGGAAGTCGGGGCCGGCCTTGGCGGCGTGATGCGCAGCGTGCGCACCCGGGCCGGGGCGTTGGTTGAAACAGGCCCGAACAGTCTTCAGCGGCCGCCGAAGCCGTTGTGGGATATGATTCTGGAGCTGGGTCTGGAGAACCGCGTTGTGCCGGCCAGCGAACAGGCGCGCAATCGCTATATCATGCGCGCTGGCCGGTTGTTGGCGGCGCCCTCCGGCCCACGGGAGTTTCTCCGGTGCGAGCTGTTTTCGCGGCGCGCCAAGATTCGTGTTGCCCGCGAGCGCTTCGTGAAGCCGGCACCGCCGGATCGCGAGGAAAGTGTTGCGCAGTTTGTTGAGCGCAGGCTTGGCCGCGAGCTGCTTGACCTCGCCGTTGATCCGTTTATCTCCGGCATCTACGCCGGCGATCCGGAGCAGCTTTCGATGCGCCATGCATTCGCCAGGATGTACGCATTGGAGCAGGAGCACGGCAGCCTGATCAAGGGAGCGATGCGCCTGGCCCGCCAACGGAAGCGCGCCCGGAAAGCCGCCGGAAACGCGGCGCCCGCGCCAACAACGCCCGCGGCGATGGTCTCCTTTGCCGACGGGATGGCCGAGCTTCCGCGCGCCATCGAGCAGCGTTGGCGCCAGAACATTCGCTTTGGAGCAGGGGTTCGGGCGATATCCGGATATCGGGGCGGTTGGCAGGTAATCCTTGCCAACGGCGAAACCATGCATGCCCGCCACGTTGTTGTTGCCACGCCGGCGTTGGCCGCGGCGGAGCTTACCGAGTCGTTGAGCGCCGAGCTTGCCGCACGGTTGCGCACGGTGCAGTATCCACCTGTGGCAACCAGCGCCATGTTGTACGATCGTGCGGCGGTGGAGCATCCGCTTGACGGCTTCGGTATGCTGATCCCCGGCAGCGAGCGGCGTACGATCCTGGGCGCGATTTTTTCCTCAACGTTGTTTCCCGGGCGGGCGCCGGATGGCACCGTGCTGCTTACCGCGTTTGTGGGCGGCACCCGGAGTCCGGAGCGCGCGCTTGCGGCGATCCCGGATCTGGAGTTCGAGGTGCATGCCGAGCTGCGGCGTACGCTGGGTATCGGCGCCAGGCCAATCGAGGCCACCACCACGGTGTGGCCCGCGGCAATTCCGCAGTACACGCTTGGGTATGATCGCGTGCTGGGGGCCATCGCGCAGGCCGAAGCAGCACATGCCGGCCTGCACCTGATTGGCAACTACCGCGGCGGGATATCCGTTGGTGATTGCGTTACCAACGCGACGGCCCTTGCCGAACAGCTTGTGGCGGAATTCAACGGTGTGCGGCCTGTGATGCCCGCGCCCGGCGAAATCCCCGCTGGTGAACACGATGGTGGCCATGGTGCCGCGGCCGAAATCCAACCGGAAATCCAACCGGACGATACAACGGGCCTGTTGCCCGATGTTGAGCATGCAACCGAGATCCGCCAATAACACACGTGGCCCGGCGCATGCGCGATGGCGTGATTGGTACGGCTTGCGCGATCAGCATTTCTGAAAACGACCATGATGAACGATACCTCGCTTGATCTTACGATGCGGCCGCGCCGCCTGCGCCAAAGTGCCGCGTTGCGCGGCCTGGTGCGCGAAACACGATTTGATCCGGCCGGCCTTGTGCACCCGTTATTCGTGTGCGAAGGTGAGGGTGTCCGGCGCGAGGTGGCCTCGATGCCCGAGGTGTATCAGATGTCGATCGACGAAGCCGTTCGTGAATGCGAGGAGCTTGCCGCGTTGGGCGTTGGCGCGGTGATATTGTTCGGAATCCCCGGCAGCAAGGATGCCGTGGGGACCGGCGCCTATGCCGCCGACGGCATCGTGCAACGCGCCGTTGCCGCCATCAAGCGTGCCGTGCCCGGTCTGCTCGTGATAACCGACGTGTGTCTGTGCGAGTACACCGATCACGGCCATTGCGGTCTGCTCGACGGCGAGCACATTGTCAACGACTCCACGGTTGAGTTGCTTGTACGCACGGCGCTGTCGCATGCGGCGGCCGGTGCGGATATCATTGCCCCATCGGACATGATGGACGGTCGGATTGGCGCCATCCGTCTTGGGCTTGATGAGCATGGCTTCTCCGAGACGCCGATCATGTCGTACGCGATCAAGTACGCCAGCGCGTTTTATGGCCCATTCCGGGACGCGGCCGGTTCGGCGCCAAGTTTCGGCGACCGGCGCTCGCACCAGATGGACCCGGCCAACATCCGCGAGGCGATGAAGGAGGCGCTGCTGGATCTGGATGAAGGCGCCGACATCCTGATGGTGAAGCCCGCCCTGCCGTATCTGGACGTTATCCGCGCGCTGCACGAGCGCACCGACGTCCCGATCGCGGCATATCAGGTATCGGGCGAGTATGCGATGATCCATGCGGCGGCCCGCAACGGCTGGCTGGATCTCGATGCTGTGATGCGCGAATCACTGCTGGCGATACAACGTGCCGGTGCTCGCATCATCGTCTCGTATTTCGCGAAGCGGATGGCAGGCGGGTTGTAGCCGAAAGAGTATCCGCCGCGCCAACCGATTCGTCACTCCACAATCAGAGGCCCATATTGCCGGGCCGAAGGAAGAGTTCAACGTCCCATGATCGCAACCAGCCATCAGTTGTTCGAGCGCGCGGTGCGCGTTATCCCGGGCGGAGTCAATTCGCCGGTTCGCGCGTTTGGTGCCGTTGGCGGCACGCCGATCTTTTTCGAGGAGGCCCACGGGCCCTGGTTGCTCGATGTTGATGGGAACCGGTACGTGGACTATGTGGGGTCGTGGGGTCCGTTTATTCTGGGGCACGGTCACCCGAACGTGTTGGCGGCGATGCGTCGGCAGTTGGAACTGGCCACCAGCTTCGGCGCGCCCTCGAGGTTGGAAGTGGAAATGGCCGAGCTGCTATGCGGCTTGATCCCGGGGATGGAAATGGTCCGCATGGTATCCAGCGGAACCGAGGCCACGATGTCGGCGGTGCGCGTGGCGCGCGGGTACACCGGGCGCGACAAGCTGGTGAAGTTCGAGGGATGTTATCATGGCCACGGCGACTCGTTTCTGATCAAGGCCGGCAGCGGCATGCTTACCCACGGGGCGCCCAATTCGCCGGGGGTTACCGCCGGCACCGCAGCCGATACGCTGGTGGCCACATTCAACGATCTTGAATCGGTGCGCCGGATCTTTGCCGATCACAGCGGCCAGATCGCTGCGGTGATCATCGAGCCGATTGGCGGCAACATGGGCGTTGTGCCGGCCGATGCCGAGTTCCTTCAGGGATTGCGGCAACTGACAACCGAGCACGGCGCATTGCTGATCTTCGACGAGGTGATGACAGGGTTCCGTGTGGCGTTGCGAGGCGCCGCATCGTTGTACGATATCGTGCCTGATCTCTATACAATGGGCAAGATCATCGGGGGCGGAATGCCGGCCGCCGCGTACGGTGGGCGGCGCGAGATCATGCAGGTTGTATCACCGTTGGGTTCGGTATATCAGGCCGGCACACTATCCGGAAATTCGATAGCGATGGCGGCGGGCCTTGCCACCTTGCGCACGTTGATGGACCACGATCCGTACGATTCGCTTGCCGACGCGGCCCAATATCTCGCCAACGGCCTTATGGCCGCCGCGGCGCAGGCAGGGGTACCCGTTCAGCTCAATCGCTGTGGGTCGATGTTCACGCTGTTTTTTACCGATCGCCCGGTTCGCACGTTCGCTGATGCCGTTTCGTCCGATACGGATGCGTTCGCGCGATTCTTTCACGCAATGTTACGTCGCGGCGTGTATCTGCCTCCGTCGCAGTTCGAGGCCTGGTTTCTGTCGGCCGCGCACGATCCCTCCATCATCGAGAACACTATCGAGGCCGCGGCATCGGCCTTTGGCGACATTGCGATGATTGCTACAAATCGGTGACCTGGGCGCGGTCCCTTGCATCGCGCACATCGAATAGCGATCTTTGTCCCCCGCATTTTGGGATGCGGGATTTCCGTACAACGCGTTTCACCTGGCAGTTTCGATGTCAACCGAGGTCCGTGGCTTGAAGATGTAGGTTCCATGCAGGGCGTGTGCCAAGGCAATATCATTGCGGGCGCGATACAGCTCTGCGGGGAGTATCCATTTCCCGTTTCGCCTGGTTGGCAACCGGCAACTGGTGGGGGATCTGGGACTGTGAGTTAACTCGTTGGGTGCGGGTTGGCAAACACGTACATTGGTGATGCCGCGGACGTGCTGGGGTTCGCATGAGTTCTTGTAAACAGCAAATATCCTCTCGTATCAGGAAAC
This sequence comes from uncultured bacterium, assembly GCA_966128725.1. Lineage (GTDB taxonomy): Bacteria > Bacteroidota > Ignavibacteria > OLB7 > OLB7 > JAFDZV01. The sequence continues at coordinate 24,281 of CBHYLN010000040.1, forward strand.
ACTGATGGCAGAACCGGGAGCCAATATGTATGTGTGCATGCATGTTCGGGCTCGGTGTGGTGAAGGATGCTCAGGTGGTGTTGAGCTGTGATGTCGCCAAAAGTGTTGAAGCCTTGTTGAACTCGGAGCCAAGGCGCCTTGAAGTGGGAGGAACAGGCCCCAATGAAAACTTCAATGAATAGCGACGACGCACAGGATGCCGTGACTGCTCCACGTCGTGACGTGCTCGCAAAAAAGCCGTACAGTGCGCCAAAGCTGGTGGTACATGGCACGCTGGAACAGATTACACGAAATGTCGGGAATGGCTTTGTCGACTTTCCGAATGGTTCCTCGATTGCCGGCTGACAACCGCTGATACCGTGGTTTGCACGTCATGTGTTTGCCGCGTTCGTTCTTCCTCAGATTCATCTTCGTCCGCCTGACGGCGGAACCCCGATAACCATACCCGGTTATCGGGGCATGCTCGTTTACCCCTGCCTAAAGTTTTTTCTTGCTCAACATCGTTGAGCACGTTAAGTTGGCCGTTGCGGCTCTCCAGGCCGTTTGCAACGGATCGACTCCTTCCAATAGGGTCGCTTACAGATCTCAAAAAGACATCGCCGGTGCAGGTTGGTCCCTGAGTGCTCCGGATGGTGGTGAGGTTCAGCAATGGTTGGTCGCCATTGCATGTGGAGGCGGTTTCACTCATCCCGTTTGTTACCCCGGTTTCGTGTTGGGTTGTGCGTGATGTTCATGTTCGCGATGTCCATACCCGCGACGTTCATGGTGTTGTGCGCAACAGGCTGTTTCGAGTTCGAACAATGAGGTCCAGATGATTCGCGGTTTCGGCATGGTCCTTGCCGACGCAGCGCCAGCGCTTTCCACAGGGCAATTTGCCTTGTGGGCGTCAGTATCCAGCTCCTGCCATCATCTGTAGCTCATCCAAGCAGTAGTCCGATAATTTTCGAAGTGTCGTACCAACGCCCACGCATTTGCCGTGGGCGGCTTCGTATATCGGCCGTCGTGTTTCAACAAACGCTTTAACTCGAGGTCCCTGGCGTGCGGATAGTGTTGGTCCGCGGTCCGCGCGTCTATCATCCTACCAGACTCCAGGAGGAACAATCGATGATTGGTTCAATGTGCTTGCATACACAGGGCACGGTTCGCGCCGTGTGGTGTGGTGCAATGGCGGTGATTGCGTCGGCGTGCATGGCGGCGTCGATGGTGGCTCAAACCCGCTATGTCTACTTCCCGTCGCCCAAGACAAACGATGGCCGATTCCTTACCCTGGCCGGCGCCGGGCTTAATACGCTTGGTGAGGATATCGTGCTGAAGATCGCCTCGCCGGCCAATGCCGCGTCGATCGAGATCGGAATCTTCGACGGCGAAACCGGTGGCCGCTGGGATATGGGCTCGTTGCCGATGCAATACAAGCTGGTTGCCGACCGCAACGGCGACGGCACCGGCACCGTGGTGCTGGGCGAGTGGAGCGGTAGCCAGATGCCCGACAACGACTGGTTTACCGCGACGGTAGCCAATTCCGATTCGGCCAAAAGCCCAACAGGCGACTACTTCTACACGCTGATCGCGCACAATCCGGATATCAGCGTGGCAAGCGTGTGGAGCAACTTCAAGATTCGGACCAGCGGCACGGTGGTGGCGCTGATCAATCGCCCGGTGGCGTACACCGCGCCGGTGTTCAGCCTGGGCGACGCGAACTACATCTTCCCGAGTTATCCCACGACAACGCCCACGACGTACGATGGAACGTGGGACTTCTACTTCTGGCTGCGCCAGCCGGCAAGCCGGATCGACGTGTGGGATGGCGATATGGACTACGGTTCATACAACTGCACCGTCAACGACGACAACGACCCCGATACGCCGGACAGCACCCTACCGGCGTGGGCGCATGGGACGATGGCGGTGGCCGAAGGGACGGCGACATCATCGGTGGCCTGCGTGGACGCAAGCGGCACTGCGATAGGCGGAACAACAACGAGCAACCCGCCGGATGATTCGCGTAATGCCGTGACGCGCCGCGAGGCAAGCGTGAGCTACGAGATGATCACGCCGGACGGGACGCATTACGCGAACAACAACCCGTCGGGCAATCTGGAGTGGGAGTGCTTTACGCTGAGCACGGCGGCGTACGACCGGACGAAGATGGACTACCATGTGGACTCGCTTCCGGCGGGCATCTACAGGGTTCGCATCGCCGGTGTGGACATGAACAACCTGAACGCGTTCCGCTTCCCGCTGGATGCGCTTGGTGTTGACTCGGTGGGCGCGCCGGTGCTGCCGATCGTCCCGGACTATACCGATGGGGTTATTTCCGGTATGGTGTATTACGAGAACAGCGGTGATACGACGCAGGATCCGGATGAGCCGGGTATCCCGAGCATTACAGTGACGCTGCTGTGCGATTACAACAACGATGGCGTGATCGACGGAACCTACACCACCGAAACCGACGCCGATGGTGTGTACACGTTCGCGGGACTGTCCGTTGGCACCTACACGGTCAAGGTTGACCTGGGTACGCTGTCCGACGATGTCTCCGCAGTGAACGATCCTGACGGTACCGCAACAATGGGCGTGGCGAAAACCACGCTTACCCTGAAGACAAAGGCGCGGACCGAGCCCTTTGGCTACAAGCGCAATGCCCCGGCATGTTCGCGTCCGCCGCAGCCTTGTTCGTATTGGGCGCGCCACACCAACGAGTGGCCGTGCAGTTCGGTGCGATGTGGTAATCGCACTTATACCAAGAGCCAATGCCTCGATATCCTTCGCCGCCCGACCTCGGGCGACAACAGCTACCAGATGTGCGCGCAGTTGATCTGTGCGAAGCTGAACATCGCCAATGGCTGCGATCAGATCGAGGTTGAGGGCGACATCGCCGACGCCGATGACTATGTGGCGAACAATCCTCCGGGATGCCGCCGCAAGTCGTGGAGCTTCTCGCATCAGACGAATCATCGCAAGCTGAACGACTACAACAATGGTCGCAGCTGTGGCGGCAATGTTCGTTGATCGATGCGGATGAGCTGTTGAAGTGCGAATGCAGGCGGGCGCCTGCCCGTCTGCATTCGATATCGCGGCCCTGGTCGTGATCCGTGATTCCGATTCGTAAACAACCCATGGTCCCTGGAGTGCCGAGGGAGTTGGTGGCTCGTCGGCATTCAACATCAATCCTATTCAGATATTGGAGGTTCAGTCGATGACTGGTACAATTATGCTATCCCGTTCAAATCGCATGAGGCGCCTCATTGGGGGATGCGTCCTTGCTGCGATTGCCGGGGCACTTGCGGTACTGCCGATGGCCGCGCAGACACGTTATGTCTACTTCCCGTCGCAATACACCAACGACGGTCGTTTTCTGACCCTTGCCGGAGCAGGGTTGAATACGCTCGGCGAGGACGTGACGCTGAAGATTGCTTCGCCGGCCAATGCTGCTTCGCTCGAGATCGGAATCTTCGACGGCGAAACCGGTGGCCGATGGGATATCGGCTCGTTGCAAATGCAGTACAAGCTGTATGCCGATCGTACCGGCGACGGTACCGGCAGGGTGCTGATTGCCGAGTGGAGTGGCAGCCAAATGCCAGATAACGACTGGTTCTCGGCAACAATCACCAATTCCGATTCGGCACGCAGCCCGATCGGTGTCTACTTCTACACGCTGGTTGCGCACAATCCGGACATCACGGTCGGCAACGTGTGGAGCAATTTCAAGGTGCGCACCAACGGTACAGTGGTGGCCCTGGTGAATCGTCCGGTGGCGTACACCGCGCCGGTGTTCAGCCTGGGCGATGCCAACTACATCTTCCCGAGTTATCCCGCGATTACGCCAACCACGTACGATGGATCCTGGGATTTCCATTTCTGGCTGCGCCAGCCCGCAAGCCGCATGGAAATATGGGATGGTGACATGGACTTCGGCTCGTACAACTGCACGGTCAACGACGACAACGATCCCGATACACAGGACGGCACGTTGCCGGATTGGGCGCATGGGACGATGGCCGTTGCCGAAGGTGTGGCGACATCCTCGGTGGCCTGCGTGGATGCAAGCGGTGCGGCTCTTGGCGGCACCACCACAAGCAATCCGCCGGATGATTCGCGCAATACGGTGACGCGCCGTGAATCGAGCGTGACGTACGAGCTGATCACGCCGAACGGGACGCACTATGCGAACAACAACCCGTCGGGCAATCTGGAGTGGGAATGTTTCTCGGTGAGCACCGATCCGTTCGACCGCACCAAGATGGACTATCATGTCGATTCGTTGCCGGCAGGTTTCTATCGGATCCACATCGCTGGCGTGGACATGAACAACCTGAACGCATTCCGTTTCCCGATGGATGCGCTCGGCGTGGATTCCACCGGAGCGCCGGTGCCGCCGATCGTGCCGGACTATACCGACGGGACTATCTCCGGCACGGTGTACTACGAAAACAACGGCAACAACGTGCAGGATATCGACGAGCCGGGCATCCCGAGCATCACCGTGACGCTTCTCTGCGATGTCAATCGTGATGGTGTTGTCGATAAGACCTACACCACCGAAACCGATGCCGATGGGCACTACTCATTTGCGGCGCTCTCGATCGGCTCGTATACGGTAAAGGTGGATCTGGGCACGCTTTCCGACGACGTTACGCCCGTGGTTGACGGCGATGGCACTGCCACGTCGGGAACCTCGGCAACGCAGCTTACGCTGTCGACCAACTCCTGCGTGCAGTGCTTCGGGTACAAGCGCATCAATTCGGTTGGCACCCGTACGCGCGGCTATTGGGTCAATCATACGGACGTCTGGCCTGTAAATACCCTGAAGCTGGGCAACGTGTACTACACGAAGAACCAGTTGATTGATATTCTGCAGCGCCCGACCCGTGGTGACAAGACCTATCAGATGGCAGCGCAGTTGATTGCTACCAAGCTGAACATTGCCGCTGGCTGCGACGAGAGCTGCGTGGCCGCCGCGGTCGCTACCGCCGACTCGTGGCTCACCACGTACCCGGTAGGCAGCAAGCGTTCCAGCTGGACGTCAACGGCGAACGATGCGCACACGACATTGGATGACTATAACAACGGTCGTCTCTGCGTGGGCCATATGAACTAAGCACAGCTTGGAACAACGATTCGGAGAACCCGTACCGCGGGCCGTGGAGAGATCCCGGCTCGCGGTACCCGTTTAGGGGCGGACGCTGTCCGAGACTCGCCGCACTGTATTCGCGGATGTCTGCGATCGCCTCATCGGCTGTAAATAAATGTAGAATTGCCGCATCGTTTCGGGCGCTATGGGCCAGCTGCGACACATTTTGAAGATTCAACGGTTGCACGTGTTACCATGCGCTTATATTTTGGGATCACTCAGTAGAGCAGTCTTCAGGACTGCGACAACAGGTCCAAGTATGTGAAGATGCAGGGAAGTACGTTGGGGCGTGGTGGTGGTGATCTCACATAGCTGTTGGAGTAACAATTGAATTATGCCGGGCAACGGAATGTGGCTATCGAGCCGTTGCGCGTCCACCATGGCGTAGCGCATGATTCATGACAGGTCCACCCGATTTCGTACATCCCAGATAGTAGCATAGCTGGAGCTCCCCTTGCTCCAATCGAATTTTTGCGGCGGCGCATCGTTCATCCCATGGTGATCCGCTTTGCGTAGGCACGGGTACCGGCAGCCGATTTTCCTGGTCGGCTCCGGCAATCCCGGAATGCGAGGATGTGATAGCAACGTGACGTGATCCGGTTGGGTAGGCCCGGATGAGGTCACCGGCGGCAGCACACCCAGGCTGTGCCGGTGAGCTCACCAAATGAATCTGAATGTTCATTCAAAGCAATGAGTGAGAACGCGGTCTCAACCCGGCCGCAGACACTGTTGCTTTATCATCGACCTTGATACGATGCAATACTACTGCCAAATGGGCGCGAAGTCTCGCGTCCATGCCCTCCCGTACGTGGCCTTCCTTCTTGGGATGCTCATGACCTTCAGCAGTATGAATGCGCAAAGCGTGTATTCATACCTGCCAACTGCAAGCACTACCGACGGTCGCTTCTTCTCCATTGCCGGTGCCGGCTTCCAGACGCTGGGCGATAACCCGCTCATCTTCAAGATTGCCATGCCAGCAGGCGCAACAACGCTTGAGATTGGCATTTTTGACGGTGAAACCGGGGGCGCATGGGACCAGGGGACGGTGCCTTTGCAGTATACCCTGTATGCCGATCCAGCCGGTGATGCCACCGGGACGATTCAGCTTGGACAGTGGCTGGGCTCCTCGATGCCCGACACTGCCTGGTACTCGGTTTCGATGGCGAACAGCTCGCAGGCGCGTTGTGGTGATGGCGATTTCTTCTATGTGCTTCGCATCCAGAGCACCAACCGTGAGCTTGCGCACTGGAGCAGCTTCAAGCTGCGCACCAACGGCACGCTGGTGGCTCTGCGCAACACCAACATTGCGTACACCGCGCCGATGGCCAGCCTTGCCGATGCGCGCTGCATCTATCCAAACTGGCCCACTACCAGCGGTGCTACATACGATGGTGAATGGAACCTGTACATGGATGTGCCCGTTGCGTTGCCGGCGCTGACGATCTGGGACGGCGACATGGATCGCGGCTCCTATGACTGCAGCGACAACGATACCGACGACGAGGATACGCCAAACGGCACGATCCCATCGTGGGCCAGCAACTTTGCTGTGCCGGAAGGTGTGCCAACCACGAGCATCGAGTGTGTGAACGCTTCGGGTGCGGCCACCGGTGGTTATACAACCAGCAATCCGCCGGATAACTCGCGCAATGCGGTGTTCCAGCGTGGCACTGGCGTCAGCTACGAGGTTGTTACGCCAAGCGGTACACATTTCGCCAATACGAATCCATCGGGCAATCTGGAGTGGGAAGCGTTCACGCTCAGCACGGCTGCCTTTGATCGGAGCCAGATGGACTATCATGCCGATGCTCTGCCGGCCGGCATTTACCGGATTCATGCCTCGGGCGTGGATATGAGCAATCTGAACGCATGGCGCCTCCCGTACGATGCGGTGGGTGTTGATGCCTCCGGCGTGCCGGTATCCCCGATCCGACCCGATTACACCAACGGCGTGATCTCCGGCCTGGTGTATTACGAAACCAGCGGCAATACTTCGCAGGAGGCAACCGAGCCCGGTATCCCGTCGATCACCGTGATCCTGGCTGCCGACTACGACAACAACGGTTCAACCGATGCCACGTTGACAACCGAAACCGATGCCGACGGGCATTACACGTTCGCCGGTCTTCGCAAGGGGACCTACGTGATCACGGTTGATGTAGGCACGCTTGCCGACGATGCCGTTGCAGTGTGGGATACCGACAGCCTTTCCACGCGCAACGTTGTAAGCGGCTCGCTTACGCAGTGCACGCGTACCTCGGTTGGTACGTTCGGCTACAAGCGCGTGAACGTTGTGGCCACCGGAACCCGTACACGCGGTTACTGGGTGAATCATCCCGACGTGTGGCCGGTGAACACGTTGCGCCTTGGCGCCCTGTATTACAACAAGCAGGAGCTGATGGCAATTCTGGAGCGTCCGACCCGTGGCGACAAGACCTATCAGATGGCGGCGCAGTTGATCGCCACCAAGCTGAACCTTGCCGCCGGATGCGAGGCAAGCTGTGTTGCCGATGCGGTTGCGGCGGCGGATGCCTGGTTGACCACCTATCCGGTGGGCGCGAAGCAGAAGAGCTGGAGCACAAGCGTCGAGGCCACGCATAAAACGCTTGATGACTACAACAACGGGCGTCTGTGTGTTGGGCACATGAACTAACAGGCATGACGAATCCGTGAGATTTGTCGGGGCTTGATACGTCAGAACGGCGAGTGGGCCGGGGAACAATCCCCGGCCCATTTCATTTATGCGTGTGGCAACGCGCAACGATGATGTGGTGCACATCCGGCATGTGACCAGCACTCCAAACGCATGCGATCTGTAACGGTCTGTCGGGGCAGCCCCATTTTTTGGTCAAAAAAGCCGCTTGCTGATTACCATTTAGCGCTTCGCTTGCGCGAGCAGTAGGCGCACCGTATTTTTGTCAGTCCTTGAATGGAAGTCCAAGCCATTCAAGGATACTGACTGCCGACTTCCATAGAGTCAAATCGGCTGTCGATCGAGCACTGTGTTTGCTTTTGGGGGGTAGATACACGCTCGGCTCGGACACCGCATTTGATGTGCAGCCAGTTCAAAGGCACGCTCGACCCTCAGCTGTGGCGGCTAAGGAACCCCGTCGATCACCATAGTGCCCTCGTCTCGTTCAAAAGGTCCACCCAACCCCATTATCCATTTCGAACTATTGGTATTGGCGTCGCATTGAGCGCCGTTCCGACTCACCCAACTGGTCGGCACATGCTCACATTGCGACGGCTCCGTACGCAAACGGACGCAGCGTTTTTATGCGTTGAACCGGTTCGTAACCATCCCGATGGCACGGGAACGAGCGGCCGCTTCACGTGGATGTCAACAAGCATGCTAAGGGTAGGCAAGGTAAAGCATGCGTGTTCGCTCTACCGATGTTATCGGTACTGCTTCGATGATGACCGTACATGTTACATGGGCACTGTTGTCAACCGCGTGAGCAGCCCGCGGTTGTTATGGTCCCGCCAATTTTCCTATGGACAACACAATGCGACACTACTGCCAAAAGGTCTCGGCAATGCTACCCGTTGCTGTGGCCACCCTGATTCTCGTGCTTGGAGCGGCGTTTATGAACGGCAAGCTCTCGGCCCAGACGCGCTACGCATACATGCCGAGCGCGGCAACCAACGATTTCCGCTTCCTCTCGATCACGGGCGCCGGTATTCAAACCCTTGGCGACCAGACGCTTCTCTTCAAGATTGCGGCTCCGGCCGGTACCACGGCGTTCCAGTTCGGTGTGTTCGACGGCAACACCGCCGGCATGTGGGACCAGGGTACGCAGGAGCTTGAGTACACGCTGTTCGCGGACCCGAACGGTGATGCAACCGGTACCTTCCAGGTTGGCCAGTGGATGGGCAACTCCATGGCGGACAATGCCTGGTCGGATTACCCGGTCAACAACGTTACCGAGGCCCGTTCCCCGAGCGGTGACTTCTTTTATCTGCTGCGTGTTCGCGCAAGCAGCTATTCCACGATGTTCTGGAGCAGCTTCAAGCTGCGCGTTTCCGGCACCATCGGTGCCCTTCGCCTGACGAACATCGCCTACGCCGCGCCGCTTGGCAATGCCGAGGATGCGCGTGCGATCTATCCGTCGTATCCGGATCTGAGCACCACCATCTACAACGGCGTCTGGAATTTCTACGTGGATGTCCCCACGCAGCTTGGTTCGATTGCCTTCTGGGATGGTGACCTCGATCGTGGTTCGTTCGATTGCTCGGATAACGACGTTGACGACGACGACACGCCGAATGGGGTGCCTCCGTTCGCCACTGGCGCTACCGTTTACTCCGAAGGCGTTGCCGGCAACGGCGTTGGTTGCCAGGATGCCAATGGCAATGCGATGCCGGGCAACACTACCAGCAACCCGCCGGATCAGTCGCGCAGCGCGATCTTCCGTCGCGATCCTTCGATCACCTACGACGTGATCGCTCCGGATGGCACGGTCTACACGAACAACAATCCTTCGGGCAACCTGGAGTGGGAGCAGTTCAAGCTTGATACGGCCGCCTTCAATCGCGCCACGATGGATTACCATGCCGACGCACTGCCGGCCGGTATCTATACGCTTCGCGTGCGTGGTGTTGATCTCAGCAACCTGAACGCCATCCGCGCTCCGTTCGAGATCCTCGGCGTTGACTCGGCCGGTACCCCGGTTCCGCCGCTCCGCCCGTACTTCATCACCGGTACGATCTTCGTTGATCTGAACGGTAATGGCACGAAGGATGCAGGCGAGCCAGGCATTGGCGGCGTTGAAGTTGAACTGGATGGTGGCAGCGTGACGTTTACCACCGACTCCACGGGCAACTACGCCTTCCGTAATCTGGAGCCGGGCGCCCACTCGGTGCGCATCGATACCGTATCGTTGGACGATCAGTTCCTTCCGTCGTCGGACTTCGACGGCGTTGCCACGCCGGCCTCGGAGAACGTTGCCAGCGTGACGCTCACCGCGGCGGTGAAGAACGCCACGATGAACTTCGGGTATCGTGTTTCGTCGGGCCAGCCGGGCGGGCCAACCGATACGTGCGAAGGAAAGCACACCTCCTCGTGGTGGTATACCAACACCGACAAGTGGCCGGTAAGCTCGCTGCAGCTTGGCTGCAAGGTCTACACGAAGACGGAGCTGATCGCCATCATGAAGAAGGCCAACTGCACTACCGATAAGACCTACACGATTGCAACGCAGTTGATTGCCGCCAAGCTGAATCGCCTGAGCGGTAACCTCAGCAGCTCGCTGCTGACGGCCATTCAGGACGCCGACGCCTGGTTGTGCAGCAACCCGATCGGCAGCAATGTGCGCGCCTCCTCGGGTTGCCGTCGCACTGCCTGGACCACCGGCTCGCGCATCACCGACAAGTTGAAGTCGTTGAACGTGTGCGTGGTGAAGACCGGTGGCTGCTTCCACTAAACAAGCGTGTGTCAGGGGCTGATCCCCTGAACGACATCTGATGAGACAAGCGGGGCCTGGCTGCAAAGCCAGGCCCTTGCCGTTGGGGGGATGCCACAATGGTAGCGGGTTGTTGCCGGCATGTCTCACACCGGCTGAACTTCCAGCCAACTGCTGTAGATTGCCACCTGATATGCCTACAATCGATCTCCACTCCCGTGTTGTGGTTGCTACCACGCAGATCTCCTGCGATCTGGCAGGCGAAGCCGCCATCCTGAGCCTGGCCGATGGTACCTATTATGGGCTTGATGAGGTTGGCGCCTTCGTGTGGAATCGCTTGAGCGCACCGATCTCGGTGGCCGACGTCTGCAATGCCGTTTGTGCAGCGTACGACGTGGAGCCGGCCACGTGCCACCATGATGTGCTGGAGCTCCTGCGGCAACTGCAACAACGCGGGCTGATAACTGTTTCCGATCGATCCGATGCTGGGTAGCTACCGAGGGCTTGCACGCGATGAGCGCGTGATTGCACGGCGGGCCATTCGTGGATTGCTGGCTGTGCGCATTGGGCTGTCGCTGCTGTCGCTTGCGCGTTTACGGGCGCGCCTTGCACGCATGGCGGCACGGCATGCGCCGGTTGGCGAGGCCATGGTGCCAACGCGGCTTTCGGCGGAACGGATTGCCTTCGTGGTGGAACGCGTGGCGCATCTTGTGCCCGGCGCCACCTGCCTGGTGCGAGCCCTGGCAGCGCAGGCCTTGATGGCCCGATACGGGTTTGTTGCGCATTTGCGGCTGGGTGTGGCGCGCGACCAGATGGGCGTCTTTGGCGCTCATGCCTGGTTGGAATACGATGGGCGTGTGATACTTGGCGAGGATGAACGCCGATATTTTACCCCGTTGATGCCGGCCAGCGGCCAGATTGACGGGGGGGAATGAATCCTGTTCGGCCTTCGTCCGTCTACGCACATGCGCTGCAAGCTGGCCGGTGATCCGGGCTTCGGCAGCGCATTCTCCAGCAACAGAAGATTTTCAGATGCGGCATGTCCGCGTGGCATTTACAAAGGGAGATCATGATGAACCGAGCACGTGGTGTTCTCGGAACCCTGCTGTTTGTGATGGCGTCGCTCCCGGCGCTGGCTCAGTACGGTGATGGGCATATTCGTACGGGCGACTCGCTGCAGCTTGACCGGCCCGATGGGATCGACAGTACAGGCGCTGTATCCGATACGCTCGGTGCCGACTCCGCATTCTTCCAACAGATCGATTCCTCCAGCGAGCCCATCGAGCCGCTGGACCCCGAGACGTTTTTCAAGAAGAGGGGTGGCTTCTTCGGCAGTGCTATCGTTGAGCTTACCGCACTTGAGCCGGACGATCTGGATCCCGCATTGGATGGAACACCGGTTGTGTACGGCCTGGAAGGGTATGTGCTGCTGAGCAGTTGGATGCTGGGTGGTGGTGGTGGCAGCGCTACGCTGTACGGTATGAGCGCCAACTACGACCAGTTCAGTTACGGTTACGGCGGTGTGATTACCGGATACGACACCAAGATCTTCTATGGTGCGATGTCGCTTCAAACCAGCCTGATGATTGGCGCCGGTGGTCTGGAGATGATCCGGCGCCGGCCTGATCTGGGCGGCTCCGCCGGCCACGAAATTCTGGAACGCGTTCGCCAGGAAAGTTTCTTCTGCCTGCGTCCACGCGTCAGTATTGGGTTCTCACCGTTGTCATTCATGCGGTTCAGTGTGGGGGCCTCGTACATGCTGCCGCTGGGGGGGGAGAAGGTCGCGGACTTGCGAAAGCTCTCGTACGGTCTGGGTGTCACACTGGGTCTGGGTGATTGATCGTTGTTGCAGCGGGTGTATACCGCCGGAACGTTGATTAAACCGCCGCACTGTTTGGGCGACTTGACAGGCGCACAGTGCGTCACGCGCACGGTGCGTTACGCGCACGGTGCCTTGCTCCTTGTTGGGCAGTCACGTTGCCTGCGCAACCGAACCCGAACATATGATTACCAAGCTTAAGGCACGATGAAGCAACTCCTGTTACTCCTGGCATTGCCGGCAGTGCTGCTGGCCGCCTGTACGCACACCAATCGCCTGGCGCAATTCAAGATCAACGGTGCTTCGGCGCTGTATCGCACTACGATGTCCTCGGATGCGGCGTCGGCCATAGCCGTGATCGAATCGCCAAGCAAGAGCACCGAATCGAACATCATCACGGCCATCGGCTCGGTGATCGTGAGCGCCGAAGCCGAGCAGAAGCTGGCGCGGGCCATGAACAGCGACTCGCTTGCCGAATCGGTCGGCAACGGCATCAAACAATCGACAGCTGATTACCTCGGCATCCGGTCGGTGGCCGGCATGGCCGAGAACCCCGATCTGATCATTGAAACAGAACTTACCGACTGCAAGCTGCTGTCGTCGTCGATCGGGCTGGCCATCCATGTTACCGGAAACTCGCGCATCATCGACCGGCGTACGGGCCAGATCGTATGGGAGAATTCCGAAAGCCACGACGTGCCGATCTCGGAAACCTATCTTGCCGCTATCGCACCGCGTGGTGTACGATCGGGCGTCAGCATCTTTAATGCTATCCAGTTGCTCACGCTCAGCGAGCAGGAGATCCGCTTGGTTGTGCAAGCCGCGGCGAAGGATGCCGGTCGTGAGATTGGCGAAACACTGCGCGAAGACGTTGCCGATTTGCACAAGTAGGGCCATATTAGGCGGTCGATGTATTTGCATCGACCGCACTTGCACACAGTGTGCCGTGACCGTGGACTCCGGCTACACGGTTCCGCCCCAAAGCCCGGCCGTGCATTATTCATACTCTTCCATGCGCGCACCCCTACTTGCTACGATCGTTGGCCGTGTGTTCCATGTTGGCCCCCCCCTGCAGGCCCAGCCCACGGGCCCGCCAACAACCACCA
>CBHYLN010000041.1:0-36655 GCA_966128725.1 uncultured bacterium
CGGCAGATCGTTGTTGCGGCGGGCGCCGATGATGCCGACACCGCACGTCTGCTGCGCCAGGTGCATGCCCGGTATCGTCCGGGAACGGCATTGCTGATGGTCCCGTTCGGTGGCCCCGACGCGTGGTTGGCCGAACGGATCCCGACGATTGCGGAGATGGGGCCGATCGATGGCCGTGCCGCAGCGTATGTCTGCGAGAACTTTGTCTGCCAGCGTCCGGTGACCAACCTTGCCGACGCCTGAGACCTCAAAAATCCGTGTCTATACGTTCGTGTGTGTGTGGAGATACCCCTGATGATGCGAGCTGGCATAGTCGTAACCGCTGTTCTTCTTGCGATCCTGACGTTCACCGCCGGTACCGTGCCCAAGCGGGCAAAGCGTTCGGCCAGGCAGATTCGGCAGGTCGATACGGCGGCAATGGTGGTGGTGGATAGCGCTCATCTGCGTACCGGCCTGGCCGTTCAGGTTCGGAAGCGGCCGGTGGAGCCCATCGGGGCGGAGGGGGACTCGGTGCATTGGGCGCCGCTGAAAGGGGCGGTGATCGTTGTGGAGGATCGCGACAATCATCAACTGGGCAAGGTGCGAAGCGGTGACAACGGCATGATCTACCTGCAGCTTCGCGAGGGGACCCATGTTCTACGGCCCCAGGCGTTCCCGGGGGCCATGTTCCCACATCCGCTGGAGTCACGGCGTGTATACGTAACCAGCGGCCAGGTGGTGCAGGTTGTCATCGAGTACGATACCGGGGTGCGCTGACGTTTCCCGGGTTTGGCGCAATCGTGTATGTTGCGACGGTGTTGAAAGCGTTGGGCTACATAACCGGCAATCGGCCATTGATTTCATGCGCGGCACATTGGCTGATGGGATCGTGCCTGTTGTGCCGGAGCGCCAGATACCACGCCAGGGAGATAACCGTGGCGGCTTATGATCACGACCTTGCCATTCGATGACCAACCATGTATCGCCCAATGGCGAGATGCCGGCGGCCAATGATGCGTTGGCGCCCAATGATGCCTCCACTGGCGTGCGCCTTCCGCTAAGCGTTTGCTTTGTTGCGCATAACGAGGCTGAGCTGATCGGCACGGCTGTTGCGGCGGCGTTGGCATGGGCGGCCGAGGTGATCGTGCTGGATTGCGAAAGCACCGACGGCACCGCCGATGTTGCTCGCAAGGCCGGAGCGGAGGTTCATCACCATCCGAACATACTTCCAGAGGTGAGCAAGAACGATTGTTTTGCGCTTGCCCGGCAGCCCTGGGTGTTGAGCCTTGATCCCGACGAGGAGATTCCCGTGCCGCTTCGTGAGGAGATCGCGGCCGTAATCCTGCGCGATCCGCCCGAGGCCGCCTTTCAGATGCCGCGGCGAAATTTTTACTTTGGCAAGCCCTTGATGCACGGCGGCCAGTACCCCAATCGGCAATTGCGGTTGTTCCGGCGCGGTGCTGGCCGATTCCCGGGGCGCGGCCCACACGAGCGCATGGAAATTGCCGGTACGGTTGGCCAGCTTCAAAACGCCATGGATCACCATCCGTATCCTACGCTGGAGATCTGGCTGCGAAAGCTGGAGTTCTATACCCAGTTGGGCGTTGAGCAGTTGCAGGCCAGGAACGTGCCGATTGATCGCCGATCGATTCGGCATCATATGGTAACCCGGCCGATGCGGCGCTGGTTGGAACGCCTGCTGTTGAAGCGCGGTATCCGTGATGGCGTTCCCGGCGTGTTCGCCGCGAGCGCTGATCTGATTACCAACCTGATCAGCTTCTTGAAGTACTGGATGGCGCGCGGGAAACCGTGATGCCTCGGTTGAAAAATGTCACCATGTGCGCAGGGGAGTTGTTTCCCCGCGACATACAGCAATCAATTCACCATAAGCAGTTCGTTGATATGGATACTCCGTCCGAGAAAAGCACAATGATGTTCGCCGGTCTGGTAAGCATGTTCAGTGCCCAGGCCATGATGGCAATGGGCAAGATTCACAACCCGATGACCGGCAAAACGGAACGCAATCTGCAGGCCGCGCAGGTCATGATCGACATGCTCGAAATGTTCGAGGAGCGCACGCGCCTTAGCCGCACCGATGACGAAACCAAGATGATCACCGCGGCGCTGAGCGACGCACGCCTGAACTACGTGTACGAAATCAACAGCGAGAAACAATCGGCCTCGCAGCCATCCGATTCCGCAGCGGCGGCTGAAATCAATGCCGAACCGGTATCCGACGAAGTCGGCTCCGCGAACGATGTTCCCGAGTCGCCGGTTGCCGGGGATGCCGAATAGTGCGCCGGACGGCGGTGTGTTACCTGCCTGACGGCGCATGACGACGTTCCTGAACCTTCATCGAAACCAATGCCAACCCAACAGATGCTTGTAGGTATCATCGGCAACGCAACCAAGCCCGATACGCTTTCGGCTGTACGTACGCTTGCCGCAATCCTTGCCGAGCGCGAGATCCCGTTTCTCCTGGATGACTCGCTGTGCAAGGCGTTTGGCGAGCTGTCGGCGTTGGCCGATGCCGTTCCCGCCGAGGACCTGCGCACCAGGGCCTCGGTGGTGATCGCGTTCGGTGGGGATGGCACGATGCTGGGCGCCAGCCGTCTGCTGGCGGGCTCGGAAGTGCCGTTGCTGGGCGTCAATCTTGGCAAGCTTGGTTTCCTTGCGGAGTTCTCCGTGGACTCGTTGGCCGCCACCGTGGATGACTACATCGCCGGGCGATGCCGAATCGTGGAGCGCACCCTGTTGAAGGCCACATTTCCGGATAACCCGGAGTTGGAGCCATTGCTGGGGATGAACGATATCGTGATCGACAAGCGTGATGGCTCGCTGATGCTACGTTTGCAGACGCTGATCAACGGCGACTATCTGGGAACGTACAACGCGGACGGGCTGATCCTGGCTACGCCCACCGGCTCCACCGCCTATGCGCTCGCGGTTGGGGGCCCGGTGGTTGCGCCCCGTGCGCGTGTTACGGTGATCGCACCGATCGCCCCGCACATGCTTACTGCTCGCCCGGTGGTTGTGCCCGACGACGCCACCATCACCGTGCGAGCCTCGGCATATCGTTTCGAGGACAGTGTTCGTGTTCTGGCCGATGGCCAGCATGCTCGAAGCCTGCCGATGGGGGCGTCGGTGACGGTCACACGATATGAGCACACGGCGTACCTTGTGAAAAGAACATCCACGACATATTTTGATGTCCTGAGGGCAAAACTGCTGTGGGGGATCGAACCCACGCTCAACGTCTAGTGAACAATTGCTTCGAACGGCGAAGCATAAGGAGACGATCGGAATCATGCGCACTATGATCACCTTGGCGCTGTGCGCGCTGGCTCTTGTATTCGTGGCGTGCGATGACTCGCCAACGACCACTTCCACCGCCGGGCTTGGCCATACAACGGTGGAGCAGATGCTTACCAACGCGGGATATCGCGCATGGTACGATCCAGGGTATAGCGCGTATCCGGATGCCGCTCAGAAGGCCAAGTTCGACAGCTCGGTGGCCGTTATCCGCAGCGCGTTCCAGCCGGGCGTGCACAAGGTTGTGATGGCGATCAAGCCGAACTGTGGCTGCCAGACCACGCAGCTGTGGATGCCGCGCGTAATGAAGGCCCTGGACGAGGCCGGCGTTCCTCATACCAGTGTTGAGGTGTTCATTACCGACGCACGGTTGAATGGCGTTGATACGCTTGAGAACGCGTACAGCTACGACATCAAGACCGCGCCGATCTTCCTGGTTGTGAAGAACAATTCGGTGGTGGCCTCGATCGACCCGATCGAACTGGCCGCCGACCGTTCGATCGAGCAGGATATGGCCGCAGGCTTCGCCAAGCCATAAGCCATTGCGGTTGGCCACAGCAGGTAGCCCCACATGTATGCAAAGGATCGTTCACTGACGTGAGCGGTCCTTTTTCGTATATGGCCGTCTATTGATACAGGCGTGGTGGCCGGCGTTGACCCGGCTTCCCGGGTGGTGCGGTTGTTGCGGCGCCTGTCACGCTGTACGTAGTTCCCCAGCCTTCTAGGTCCCCGCGTTCAGGCGGCGCAGATACCGCTCGGCGCGCTCGAAATCCTCTGGAAGCGTGATCTTGATGTTTTCGGGGTCGCCCTCCACCACGTGGACGGTTGCGCCGGCCGCTTCCACCAGCGAGGCATCATCCGTACCAAGCGTGCGGTTCTCGTGGGCAAGTGCGTAAGCGGTGCGCAGCAGCTCGGTGCGGAAGCCCTGCGGCGTTTGTGCCGCTCGCAGATCGGCGCGCGGTATGGTTTCCAGCACGCGTCCGTCGGCGCCAACGCGCTTCACCGTTTCGTTGATTGCCACGCCGGGAATCGCTGCGCCATGGGCCGCGGCCGCGGCAACAACACGATCGATCAGCCGGCGCGATACACATGGCCGGGCGGCATCGTGTACCAGCACCAGCGGGCTTCCATCGCCGATTTCCTGCAGTGCATTCGCGATCGAATGCTGGCGCTCCGATCCGCCTGGAACAAATCGCACGCCCGCGACTCCCTCGGCCGCGCGATATGCCGCGGTCGCCCATTCGGAATCGATGGCGACCACGATCTCCGAACACGCCGGCACCGCCGCGAACGCGCGTAATGTGTGGGCCAGAACCGATGCGCCGATCAGCTCCACGTACTGCTTGGGGATCGATTGCCCGCTGCGCGAGCCGCTACCCGCTGAAGGAATCACCAGTGCGAATTTCATCGGCCGCCTCCGTTGGCGAATGTGCTCGCGGCGGCCGTGCGCGGCGTTAATGAGCGCGCTATCAGCGTACCCAGCACAACCCCGCCAACCGCCGCGCTCAGTGTCATGTAGGAACGAAGCTCCAATGCGTCGGCGCCGTGCGCCGAGAAGTTGAGCGCCGAAGCAACCATAAGGGCCATGCCCGCGGCTGCGGCTGCGCCCGCAACACCCATCGCGGCGGTTACCACAAGGGAACGTTGAAAAAGTTGTGGAGCACGTGCGCGGACAAAAAGCGCGCCCACTAACAGGAGAAGCGCTACCGGGAGCGCCCCCAGAGCCGAAACCATGAACGCCAGCAGGAGAATGCCCAGAAACGCCTCGAATGCGCCTTCGGCTCCGGCGGCCTTCGGGATCAGCATCACCGCGCCGGTGATGCCCGCTGCCAAGGCCGCCGCGAGCAACGAGCCGATAAGCCCGAAGATGCGCGTAACGATGTTTGTCGTGCGAGCTGCCATGCCGGAATATAGAGGATCGGGTTCGAGAAATCGCTGCGCTCTTGCGTAGATTTGAGCCCGATATCCACATGCGCCATTTGCCGCGCCTGGGAACATACCCGTAGTGCACTATCCGCCGTGATGCAGATCCGACCCGACCGCGACGCGCTCATCATTGTCGATCAACAACGTGATTTCCAGCCCGGCGGAGCCCTTGCCGTGGCCGAAGGCGACACCATCGCCGAGGGGATCGATCGCCTGGCCGCGCGTTTTACCGAAGTGGTGATAACACAGGATCATCATCCTCTTGGGCACGTCTCGTTTGCCAGTTCATATGTGGGCCGGGCGCCGTTCACAACGGTTACGTTGGGCGATGTTGAACACAATCGGGTAGAGCTTTCCACAAGCGCGGCATTTACGCTGGAGGAGCTTGCGGCGTATCTTGCCGCGACCCGTGAGCGGACGCAGGCGCTGTGGCCCGATCACTGTGTGGCAGGCACCGATGGCGAAGCCGTCGATCACCGCGTCTCGCTTGCCCGTGCCACGCACATTGTTCGCAAGGGATATCGCGCCGGCGCCGATAGTTACAGCGCATTCCGCGAGAACGATGGTGCAACCACAGGATTGGCCGAGTGCCTGGTTGCCAAGGGAATCGAGCGTGTTTTCGTGGTTGGTCTGGCGGGCGATTACTGTGTGCTTGCAACCGCGTGCGACGGCACCGATGCGGGGCTCGATGTTGTGTATCTGGAAGATCTGACACGTTTTGTTGGCGTGCCTGCCAACTCCCGCGATACAGCCTACGAAAGTCTTGGTCGTGCCGGCGTTGTGGTGAGCACCAGCGATCAGTTTGGCGCATAGTGCGCGGCTTTGATTACGATTATTACTCCGGTTGCTGAACTTGTTCCCGTTTCATCGAACGTTGACCTCGTTGCTCGCCGCGGCGGCCCTGGGCCTGCCGCTGTGTGTGCAGCCGCTTGGCGCGCAGGAATTGCCGCCAAGCGCCACGCCGCGCGGTGTGCTGATCGCGTTCCTTAATGAAACCGCGTCGCCGGCCGAAGGGGTAAATCGCGATGCCTTCGCCAATCGGTTGGCCGGCAATCTGGCGCGAACCGATCCCAACACGTTCAAGGGCCTGGTTCCGTTTGGCGCGGCAGTGCGCATCGATTCGTTGCCGGAATTGCCGGCCGCTGCCAACGGTGCTCGCCGTGTTGCCGCATACATCACCGTCAGCGCCGGCGCCGAACGCGAGAACTGGTACCTGTTCTGTGTGGGCGATACGATCTGGCGGCTGGAATCGTTCTGGCGGTTTCCTTCGCCTGGCCAGCGGGCGCGGATCCGGGCTTCGATCGCGACGCTTGATACATCCACTGCCGCCAATCGCCTTGCGCGCGCCGGGCTGGAACATTCGTTGCTTGCCGATGATAGTCTGCGCCGGATGTTCCTGCCAAACCGGGCAGATGCCGAGCGATTGGTGGGCACGTTGCGCAGGGGAAGCCGGTGGACCGGGTTCACGCTCAGCGATGTGGACTTTGGGCATCTGGAGGAGTACCGCGAGCTTGACGATGATGTTAAGGCCGAGGACCTGATCTTCTACACATCCGATCGCGGTGCTATCGAACGTTTGAAGACAAACGCCGGCATGCGCCGGGTGGAGCGCGATCCCCGGTATCCCAATGCCGTATTTCTGCTGCTGGATACCATCGAAGGGGGGGCGTTGGGCTATGTCAACGTGCCGGATGTGTCCGGCCTGCCCAGGCTCTCCGACGACGGGTTCATCATGCTGAAGCCTGTTGCGCAAGGATGGTGGCTGTTTAAGCGCGTTCGCTGACCCGGAAAATCCGTATCGATTTCATGGCGGCAGCCAGCTTCGCTAATCACGTACTTCGTTGTACTTTAGCGATCCTTCGCCGGGCACGGCGAGGCCGCACAGTCAATTTCGCATCTCTCTCTATCTCTCTCTCGACTCCAGAAGACTATGCCAACAATCACGATCGACGGAAAGCTGATCGAGTGCGCCTCTGGCAAGATGATCATCGAGGCCGCGCTGGAGAATGGCGTCGACGTTCCGCACTTCTGCTGGCACCCTGCGCTGTCGGTTTCCGGCAATTGCAGGATGTGCCTGGTTGAGGTGGAGAAGACTCCAAAGCTGGCAATTGCCTGCGCAACACCGGTGGCCGACGGCCAGGTAGTGCATACCAACAACGAGCGGGTGACCAAGGCGCGCGAGGCGATCATGGAGTTTCTCCTGATCAACCATCCCCTGGATTGCCCGATTTGCGACGAGGCCGGCCAATGCAAGCTGCAGGACTACGCGTTCTCGCACGGCAGCGGCGAAAGCCGTTTCACCGAGCGAAAGGAACACAAGGATAAGCGGGTGCCGCTGGGGCCGGAGGTGCTGTTTGATGGCGAACGCTGCATCAGTTGCTCGCGCTGCATTCGTTTCTCCGATGAGATTGCCCAGCAGCCGGTGCTCACGTTTGTCAATCGTGGCGACCATGTCACGATCGAGACGTTCCCCGGAACGTCGCTGGACAATCCCTACTCGATGAACGTGATCGATATCTGCCCGGTGGGCGCGCTCACCTCGCATGATTTCCGGTTCAAGGCGCGTGTGTGGGATATGTCGTTCAACGACAGCGTCTGCCCCGGATGCGCGCGTGGCTGCAATATTCAGGTTGGTGTGCGCAACAACGAGATCCTGCGCCTGGAGCCCCGGACCAACATGAAGGTGAATCAATACTGGATGTGCGATGCCGGCCGCCTGGGTGAGTTCAAATATGTCAACAGCAACCGCGTTACCACGCCGCTGATGAAGCGCGACGGCGAACAGGTCACGGTTGCCTGGGAGGAAGCCACTGGCCACGTGGTAACAACGCTCCGTGCGCTGAAGCCCACCGAGATCGCCTTTGTTGGTTCGGCGTCGGCCACGTGCGAGGAGAACTATGCGTTGGCGAAGTTCGCGCGCGAGGTTATCGGCTGCTCGAACATCGATCTGGTTGCCCACACCGACGCCGCCTTTGCCGACAACAAGCTTCGCCTTGCCGACCGTGCCCCGAATACCCGTGGCGCGCGCGAGGTTGGCGTTTCGCCCGACAAAGCCGGGCTGGATCTGGCCGGCATCCTGGCAGCCATTCGTCACGGCCGATTGAAGGCTCTGTACGTTATGGACCCGGCCTTGGTGGTGGATGCCGAGCTGGCACACGAACTGGCCAAGCTGGAGCTTCTGGTGGTGCATGCCTCCAACCCAACCGCCATTGCCGACCTTGCCGATGTGGTGTTCCCGCTTTCGACCTACGCGGAGAAGGAGGGGACGTTCGTTAATGCCGACAGCGTTGTGCAGCACATCATGCCCGCGGTTGTGACCAAGGAAAACGAGCGGATCATGGGGATGCGCATGTCGCGTCTTGATCGCTTTGGTGCTGCCAACGACCGTTGGACCCAGGGTGCCCGTCGCGACTCGCGCCCGGCGTGGCAGGTGCTGCAGACGCTTGCGAAGGCGTGTGGCGCCAACTGGCATTACGGCTGGGCCGAGGATCTGTTCGAGGAAATGGCCACCAAGCTGCCCTCGTTCCGGTCCATGAGCTACGAGAAGCTGGACGAGTATCGGGGCGTGGAGCTGGGGCGCGGCGATCGTCCTACGCCTCATGGGTGGACATACATTGCCCACGATCTTCGCCCGCAAACGATTGCCTCGCACGAATCGTAGTCGATCCCGTGTGTGTGGCCGCGCACATGCCGTGCGCGGCGAATTGACGATTTCAGTACGGACAACCTAACTGGCGGTTATGACACTTATCGACGTCATCATACTGTTGGTCAAGATCTTCGTGGTGCTCCACGTGTTCCTTATCGGAGCAGCGTATGTGGTGCTGTTGGAGCGCAAGGTCTCGGCATGGATTCAGGATCGTGTTGGCCCCAATCGCGTGGGCTGGCGCGGCTCGCTTCAATCCTTTGCCGACGTTCTCAAGCTGGTGTTGAAGGAGGACATTGTGCCCGCGCAGGCCAATAAGTTCTTCCACTTCCTGGCGCCGGTGATCTCCATCTCGGTGGCGATTTCCGTGTGGGCGATGATTCCGTTCTGCAGCGAGTTCACCATCGCCGGCGTTACCATCACGCCAACGATTGCCCCCAATCTGAACGTGGGCATCCTTCTGTTGTTGGCGCTCGGTTCGTTGGGTGTGTACGGCATCACGCTGGCCGGTTGGGCTTCCAACTCGAAGTACTCGTTGCTTGGCGGCTTGCGCAGCTCGGCGCAGATGATCAGCTACGAACTCTCGATGGGCCTGTCGTTGATCGGCATGATCCTCGTGATGGGTTCGATGAACGTGACCGACATCGTCAATCAGCAAGGTGGATACTGGTTCGGCTGGCTGCCGAAATGGAACTTCATGGTGCAGCCGGTTGGTTTCCTGATCTTCCTGATTGCCGCGTTCGCCGAAACCAACCGTGCCCCGTTTGACCTTGCCGAGGCCGAGCCGGAGCTGGTGGGCGGTTTCCATACCGAATACACCGGCCTGAAGTTCGGCCTGTTCTTCCTTGCCGAATACGGCAACGTGATCCTGATGTCGGCGTTGATGGCCACGCTGTTTTTCGGCGGATACCATTTCCCGTGGCTGGAGGATCTTCCGTTCTTCCAGCAGAACGCCGGGCTTCTTGCGTTGCTGCAGTTCTCTGCGTTGTTCGCCAAGGCGCTTTTCTTCATCTTCTTCTTCGTGTGGGTGCGCTGGTCGATTCCGCGCTTCCGCTACGACCAGTTGATGGATCTGGGCTGGCGGGTAATGTTCCCGCTTGCTCTGCTCAACACCGTGGTTACCGCGGTTGTGGTGCAGGTGATGAAGTAAAACCCACGCGCCAGGGCAGGATGCTGACCCTGGCCCGATACCGGCAGCAGGCCGGCATGCGAACCTTAACGGCAAACCCTGTTCTTCGATAGAAAAGTTATGGCAACCAAGACGGTTCAGACCTCCAGCGTAAAGCGGATGACCTTCTGGGAGAAGCTCTATCTCCCGGAGATCGCAAAGGGGATGGGGCTTACGTTTCGGCAGATGTTCCGCCCGAAGTTCACGCGCGAATATCCCGAGGAAACCTACGAGCCGGCGGCAAGCTACCGCGGGCGCCCGGTGTTGGTGCAGGAAGATAGCGGCGAGCGATGTGTTGCCTGTGGGCTGTGCTCACGTGTCTGCCCGGCGCTTGCCATCGAGGTGCAGGCCGGCGAGACCACGCAGGAGAAGGAGCGTTATCCCGCCCTGTTCGAGATCAACATGCTTCGCTGCATCTTCTGCGGTTTCTGCGAGGAAGCCTGCCCGGAGGAAGCCATTGTGATGTCGAAGGATTACGAGCTGGTGTTCACCAACACCGAGGACGCAATCTTCGGCAAGGATAAGCTGCTTGTGCCGGCGGCGCGGCTTCAGGATCGCCTGGAATATCTTCGCCAGTACAAGGGCTGACAGGCACCGCCTGGCACGCCCCACAGTATGATTGAAGCCCCGGCTTGCCTTCGGTAGCCGGGGCTTCGTTGTTTGTGCGCATTCACGAATCGGCTGCGATACAGCCCATACACATATGCCCATGCCATCATTGCGCGAATGTATCGAGGGAGGCCTGGTTGGTCTGCTTGTGGGGGATGCGCTCGGTGTGCCCTACGAATTCAGTTCAGCCGAACTGATCCCTCCACTGGATGCCATCGAGATGCAACCGCCGATCGGCTTCCGGCGTGCGCACCAGGGCGTGCCGATTGGCACGTGGTCCGACGACGGAGCCCAGGCGCTGTGCCTTCTGGCCTCGCTGCTTGAGGCCGGGACGTTCGACCCGCGCAACTTCGCGAAGAAGTTGATAGCCTGGAGCGATCACGGCTACATGGCCGTCGACAACATCGTCTTCGATATCGGCATTACCACGCACCGGGCTATCTCGACGCTTCGTGCCGGTGCCGACCCACTTACCGCCGGGCCGGACGGCGCGTACGATAACGGGAACGGCGCGTTGATGCGCGTGCTGCCGCTGGCACTATGGCACATTGGAACCGATGCCGAATTGATTCGTGATGCGGATCTTCAATCGCGCATTACGCACGGCCACATCCGCTCGCGGATCTGCTGTGCGTTGTACTGCGTGTGGGCGCGCAACATCCTGCGCGGTATTGCCGACCCGTGGCAGCAGGCCGTAGACGTGCTCTGGAGCCACTATGACGATAACGATGAAGCGATGGTCGAGCTGGAGTTCGAGATTCAGCCCGACGTGGTTGATGGTGGCGCCGGAAGCGGCTACGTTGTTGATGCGTTGCGATCGGCCCACTGGGCGTTTCGGTTGGGTGCGTATGAACGTGTGGTGCGGTTCGCGATTTCACTGGGAAACGATACCGACACAACCGCCTGCATTGCCGGCGGGGTTGCCGGTATACGCGATGGTATCAGCGCGATACCGGAGCGCTGGCGTACGGCGTTGCGGGGCAAGGAGCTGTACGAGCCGTTGTTGCATCGCTTGCTGAGTCATCATGGGCTTTAGTGCTCGTCGTATGTGACGCTGTGCTTGTGATACGGTGCTTGTGGGGGATGCCTTGCGATGGTGTTCCGTACTACGATTCCATGATGCCGTTGCCGGCAGGGCTCATGCGTACGATCTCAAGAATACGCATGAGCCCGCCGTCGCCGGAATGCATGCTGCACGGGTGCCGGTGCAGCATTACAAGGTTATTGCTTTACGAGCAGGCGCGATTGCTGAACGCCGTTGATCACAAGCCGCGCGATGTATACGCCCGAAGGCAGGCCCTCGGTTGAAAGAACGCGCTGGTATGTCCCGGGTTCAACGGTCTCGTTCAGCACTTCGGCCATGGTCTGCCCGGCGGCGTTTACCAGTGTGATTGTCGCCACCGCGCGCTCGGCCACGTTGAACTCAACGATGGTGTTGCCGGTTGTTGGGTTGGGCGCGGTTGTGAACCGTGATGCCGTGTTGATGCGCGGCCCTGCAACGCCGGCCCCTTGCAGCTCCGACCGCCAGACGCCTGCGGCCGAGGATCCGAGATAGAGATCGTTGCCGTTGCGCAACAACACCGTTGGTGATACGTCCGGTGGCAGGATGCCTGAAGCGTCCGCCCAGATGGTGCCGTCGAACATGTGCGTGGCGGTACGCGTAACGCCGCCATTGTTCACCACGGTTCGCATATACATCCGATTATCACCGCCCACCAGACCCGTGACCGTCCATGCTGGAAGCGATGCCTCCGGGATGTCGAATTGCTCCTGCTTCCATCCGCCTGCTTCGCTGTTGAACGTGAACAGCATTGGCTTGGGTGATGTTGCCGCAAACAGATAGATGCGCGAGCCAAGCGTCAGCAACGACATGGCTGGTTGAAAGGAATCGCGAGGCGGTAGCCCTGCGTTGGCCGTTTGCCACGACCGTCCCTGATTGGTGGAGCGATAGAATCCTTCCACGGTGTTGATGATCAGTTCCTTTTCGGTAACCAGCATATGCGTTACCGGCACTGGTACCTCGGAAGTCGGCAGACCGCCGCTGGCCTTGCTCCAGGTGGTACCGTTGTTGTTTGTCCTGTAGACCCCGCCGCTTTCCCATCGGTACGAACCATGTTCGCTGTAAATCGAACCAAGGCTTATGTACAGCCAGGTTCCGTCGGACCCGACGCCCGTGATCCTGGCATTGATCCCCTGAAACACGCTGTCGGCAGCCAGCCAGGTTGCGCCGTTATCCAGTGTGCGGTAGATGTGTTGCTGATTCACCGCGAACATCGCCCCGCCAAGGCTTACCAGCGCCGAGGCCGATACATCGGGCAGCACCAGTTCCCATTGATTCCCTCGGTCGGTAGTGCGATGGATTCCGCCACCGGCCGATGCGAACACCGCCGAGCCAACCGAGCCCATGCTCTGTACGCTTGTGGCCACAAGTGTTGCGCGGTGTTCCAGCTTCGAGCCGATTAACG
Source organism: uncultured bacterium (assembly GCA_966128725.1). Lineage (GTDB taxonomy): Bacteria > Bacteroidota > Ignavibacteria > OLB7 > OLB7 > JAFDZV01. The sequence goes on from CBHYLN010000041.1 coordinate 13,106, forward strand.
AGCTGGGCGCTATGGAATACAGGCCCGAGAACAGGCCAACGATAAGATTGCCTTCGGGGTCAATGGTGTGCGGTGATTCTCCGTCCGGAATCTCCAGGCGTTGCCAGGCGTTCCCCACCAGACGGAACGTGCCCACGGATGTGCCGGCCAGTAGGGTGGTGCCGTCGTAGTCAATCCAGTACAGGTAGTTGCCGGGCACGACCGAGCATATGCGTTTCCATGACTTGCCCTGGTCGTTGGTGGCGTGTACGCCGCTGGTGACCGCGAAGATTGTGCCGCCGGATTCGAACAATCGCGTAACCGGATTTGATGCCGCCGAGAAGCTGGGTGTTGTTGTATCCCAGGTGCGGCCCCCATCGGTTGAGCGAAGTAATTCCGGCGTGAACCCAACCGATGCAAGTATCACCGCCGAATCCGCGGCCATCGATGTAACCGACGGCCACGGCATACTGCCACGGAACTCCCATGTGGCGCCGTCGTCGGTTGAAGCAAACACCGAGTCGACGTAGTTCGCGTACAGTTCCCTGGGCGATGATACCAGTGTTCCAAGCACCGCCATCGGTTGCCAGGTATGCCCGTCGTCAACCGATCGCATGGTGGTTGTGCCGTTGAATCCGCCCCCGACCCACACGCCCGATTGTCTGCGCTGGATCGTCATCAGCGTGGTTGTGCTCAGCCGCGCCCACGTTGCGTTGGCAATCGAGTATCGGAATACACCGCCGCCAACCGCCGCGGTAATCGATCCGTTGTGGTATGCCAGGCCTGTGAACGATGCCCCTGCCGGTCCATTTGTCTGTGCCCATTGTGCCCACGTGCTCGACGTGGCCAACAGCAGGGCCAACGCCGCAAGAAAGTTGATACGCATGGGGGATCTCCTTTTCAAGGTCAATTCGTTAGGGTGTGCGAACCGTATATCCCTCCCAAGCCACGGTCCGGATCGAGTGTCGTGCCACCGGGCGTAGTGCCGCCGCATACCGCAGTAAGCGCCCAACGGTAGGCACGCAGTTTTAAGGTCGCAAGGCGTGGTTAACAAATCGTTGACAGGTGTTCGTGAGCTGCTGTGTCGGCTCGGCTTCCGCGGCGTTTGCTCACGGCCGGAGTGCCGGGCGTGTGATGATTGTTTGCATGCCGCTGTGAACTCGGGGAGCCTTCCTGTGTTCATATTGTTGGATGACCTGCTGCGTGGGCCGCGAGGTACCCAACTACAATGGCATTAGCAGGGGTGTGGCCCCACCAATGGAAGGATCGTTGCGATGACTGATCAAGTCGGGACCGTCCAGGGCGAGGAGCTTCGACAATTGGACGCGCTGTACGAACATGCCCTGCTGTGCAAAGGCGATGACCTGGATGGCGTTGTGGCGCACTCGCGCGAGTTGGTTCGCCGTGCAGCGGCGGCAGGGTACGCATACGGGCACGCGCGCGGTTTGCTGCTGGATGCGTGGGTGGATGATCTGCGAGGTGATACGCAGGCCGCGGCCCGGAAGGCGGCCGAGGCCCTGGCCATCGCCTCCGAAGCCGGTGACGAGCACGGCGTGGTGTCGGCGCTTATCACCGTGGGAGGCGCCGAACGTTTTCGCGGTGAATATCAGTTGGCACGCGAACATTTCGCGCGTGCGCTTGATGTTGCGCGCGCCGCCGGCAACAATCACAATCTTGTGCGGGCGATGATTCCCGCCGCCGATCTGGCGAAGCTCGAAGGAGACTACTCCCGGGCGGCCGAGCTTTCCAATGAGGCGCTCGAACTTGCGCTACGCCACGGCTGTACCGATCTGGAAGGTCCGATCCTGACCGGACTCGGCAATCTCCACAATCGGCTTGGGGAATACGAAACGGCCGTGGAGTACCACCAGCGTGCGGTTGCGGCCAGCGAACGCCACAGCGACAGGCATGTAGTGGCCGTGGCCCGGTTTGGTCTCGCGACCGCGTGCATGCGGCTTGGGCAGTATGACCAGGCGCTGGAGCAGTTCAACCGTTTCCTGGAATACGCGCGTGCGATACAGAGCCCGATCCACTGCGCCTACGCGCTGGGAAACATCGCGATTGTGATGAACGCGCGCGGGCGAACGCCCACCGCGATGCGCTATGAATACGAGTGCCTGAAGTGGAAGGAGAAGCTTGGTGACCGATCGGGTGTTGCGATCTCGTTGAACAATCTGGGCGTGTGTCACAAGGCGATCGGCGACTATGTGCGCGCATTTCAGGCCATTCTACGGAGCCTGGAGATCTGCCAGGAGCTGGGTGACCGGGCAGGCGAGGCCATCGCGCTTGATAACATCGGCACAACCTACCAGGCCCTGGGCGAGCATGCACGAGCGTTGGATTGCTTCCTGCGCGGCATGCGAATGGCGCAGGAGATCGGCAATCGTACCAGCGAGGCGTACTCGTTGGTTCATATCGCCGAACACTACGAGATGTTCGGTGATCTGGGCCGGACGTTGTTGCATTACATGCGCGCACTGAGGATTGTGGAGCAGACCAACGAACGCTCCCTCGCAGCCGTTGTATTGCAGCGCATTGGCGCCATCCACGCTTTGCTGAAGCACCACGACAGCGCCGAAGCGCAGTTGCACCGGAGTCTGGATATCGCACGCGAGATTGGCGCGAATGCCGTCGAGATCGACTCACTGGTCGCGTTGGCGGATCTCGCGATGCGGCGATCGATGCCGCATGATGCGATTCGGTATCTGGAAGCCGCGCTAGAACGGGCCGACAGCGGCTTGCTGCAGGAATCCCGGCGCACCGTGCTGGGTGCGCTTGTGGAGGCTTGTGAACAGGCCGGCATGCCCGAGAAGCGCCGTGAGTACGCCCGTGGCTACAGCATCAGCTCGGTCACGGCGTTCCATGCGGTTGAATCCCACCGCGTTCACGAGCTGATCGACCGATTCGAGGACAATGCGATTGCTCGCGAAGGCGTCATCCTTGGCCTTGATCGTGGCGACGTGGAGCACGTGCGTGAGCTTATACGTCACAGGGGTGATGGCCTGGAGCCAGCCGTCACGGCCGGCAGCGGCGCCGTTGCCCGTGTGGGGATGCCGGCGGCGATGGGGCCTGCTGCGGGGGAACTGGATGCCGACACGTTCGGCATGTATCCCGTGCGGGTGGTTACGTTTGGCGCTCTGCGGGTGACGGTGAATGGCCGTGTGCTCGACCGTGCCCGTTGGGGGCGCAAGCGTGCGCGCGAACTGTTCAAGCTTCTGCTGGTACATCATCGGGCCTGGCTGACGGTGGATGAGATTTACGACAGGATCTGGACCGATTCAACGCAGCGCAATGCCGATCTGCTCATCCGCAACGCGATGTCGCACCTGCGCAAGGCGCTTGCTCCCGATCGCGCAAAGGATTCCCCCGGATACATTCACAGCGGGGACGGGGCGTACATGCTGGATCTGGGCGACGAGGCCTGGGTGGACTTTATCACCTTCAAGGAGCTTGTCGTGATGGCCCGTCGCAGCGAGAATGCCCTCGATCGGGCGCGGCTCTATACCGAAGCCGTTGAGTTGTATCACGGCGATTTCCTTCAGGAAGATCAATTCCACGAATGGTCGGGCTACGAGCGTCAGGTTTTGCGCGATGCGTTCCTGGAAGCCTTGGAATTTCTGGCGCGCGAGCGGTTGCGCCAGGGAGATCTGGATGCGGCCATCGAGACCGCGCGCCGCATCCTCAGTCAGGACAGAATCAGCGAGACGGCCTACGAGATTTTGCTGCTGGCATTACAACGCCGGGGTCGTATTGGTGAGGCCCGCCAGGCGCTGGAGCAGTGTGTGCTGGCATATCAACAGGAGATTGCCTCGAAGCCCTCGCAACGCCTGTTGCGGTTGCTCGATGATGCATCGGCATAAACGGGCGATCGGCCGAGCTGTGGCCTGCCGAACGGCCGGCAACATCGGCGCAATGGATCCTCTCTACATCAAGTCGTTACCAACCGTCGCCGGCCCGCAGGATATCCAACGGAGTGGGGTAAATTCGGCGGATGAATATTCTGGTTCTGAACGTCGGCTCGTCGTCGCTCAAGTTTCAGGTAATCGATACCGATCTGGAGAAGATCGCTGTTGATGCCGACCGGCGCCTGGCACGCGGCGTGATCGAGCGGATCGGCTCGCAGGCCCTGCTTCATTTTCAGACCTTCGCTGGCGGTGTCGCGCGTACGGCGCTCCGAACGGCTCAGCCGATTCGCGATTATCGCTCGGCCATCGATGTTGCCCTGCGGTGGCTTGTTTCCGATCAGGCCGGGCTGGAGGGGATCCGGTCGCTGTCGGATATCGCCGCTGTTGGGCACCGTGTTGTGCATGGGGGCGAAAAGTTCTCCAGCTCCACCCTGATCACGCAGGACGTGATTGATGGGATCGAGGAATGCATCGACCTTGCGCCGCTGCACAATCCGGATAATCTCCGGGGCATACATGCGATCACCGAGATACTGGGCTCCGGCGTTCCCCAGGCCGCGGTGTTCGATACCGCGTTTCACCATTCGATGCCCGAACGTTCCTACCTGTATGCGTTGCCATATCAGTTCTATCGTCGGCACAAGGTTCGCCGCTATGGCTTTCACGGAACCTCGCATCGATATGTGGCCTATCGGTATCGCCGCCTGCTGAATATCCCGAAGCCTGATGTGCGCGTCATCACGCTGCATCTTGGCAACGGTTGTTCGGCAGCGGCCATCCAGCAGGGGCGTTCGGTGGATACCTCCATGGGCATGACGCCGCTGGAAGGGCTTGTGATGGGCACGCGGAGCGGCGATATCGATCCTGCCCTGATCGAGTTCCTGATGGAGAAAGAAGGGTTCAGCGCCGAGCAGATGGAGGCCGTGCTCAACAAGCAGTCCGGCTTGCTTGGTATCAGCGGGCTTACCAACGACATGCGCGATCTCCTGGCGGAGGAACGCGAACACAGCGACCGCCGGGCGCGGCTGGCCATCGACATTTTCGTGCATCGCATTCGCAAATACATTGGCGCATACCTGATGGCGATGGACGGCGCCGACGCCGTGATCTTTGCCGGTGGCATCGGCGAGAACTCCGCCGAGGTACGCGCTCGAATCTGCGCCGGCATGCAATGGTGCGGCCTTCAGCTTGATGCCGCGCGCAATGCGGCAACCGTTGATGGGCGCGAAGGGGAGATCAGCGCCGACGGCAGCACGCTTCGTGCATATGTCATCCCCACCGACGAGGAATTGCTGATCGCGCGCGATACGGCACGCCTGGTGGCAAACGCCGAGGTGCCCGCGTTCTGATCGTGCCCGCTTTCGGTGTGTCGCGCCGCCGAATGCGGACCTTGCAATGTCGCCGATCGCGCCAAACCGCGCGCCAGTGCGTAACTTTCGGATTCCACAACCCCTCAGCGCGGCGTTGTCGTGCACCCACGGGGTTGAACATCTACAGGAGCAATCCACTCGTGAGATTCGCGTATCGCAAGGAATTTGCAACCGAGCCGATCGCATCGGCGTTGCGCCGTCGTGGCTGGGAAACCATCGCCGACGAACACCCGGAGGAGCTGCTCGCCCGTGGCGCTGCCGACGTTGCCTTTGCTTCGCCGTTGGAGTACGGTCGCTCGATCGGCGTGGTCGATCTGGCGCTTGTGCCCAACGTATGCATCATCGCGCGCGGATTCGCGGGGCTGGTGAAGCTCGTGTTCAACAAAGGCCTGGTAAGCCTTCAATCGCTGGCGGTGAAGAACCCCAGCCAGGCGGAGTCGCTTGTTGCCGTGATGCTGCTCGCCGAAAAACATGATATCGACCCGACGATCGTGACCGCACCGGCCGATGCCACGGTGGAACAGATGCTGGCGTTGGCCGATTGTGCCTTGCTCGTGGGCGACGATGCAATCTTCAACTCCGGCGCCAACTCGTCGGTGCTGGATGTTGCCGATGAATGGGAGGACGCCGTGGAGTGGCCGCTGCCGTACATGGTGGCGTGGGGCCGGTTGGGCGAGGTGCCGCAGGCCGCGCTGGACGAGATTGCCGCCGCGCGCGACGAGGCCGTGTTAACCCTGGCCGATTACGCCGCGCAGCACCCGCAGCTTGATGCGGCCAACGCATTCTACCAGCGCTATCTACGCGGCGAGGTTGACTACGTCCTTGGCGACAACGAACTGGCTGCATTGGATGCGTATTATCGGTACGCGTTCTACTACTCGGTGATCACCGACATTCCTACACTGAAGTTCCTACCCGATGGCGAACCCGCACATTTCCCCGCGCAGAGCGCATGACAACCGTCTCATAGTTGGCACCCGGCCGCGCGTGCGCGGCGGCGCAATCCGTATCGGGATTGCCGTGCTGTTGCTTGCGCTCGTTGCGCCAATCGCGGCGTTGCGCGCGCAGGATCTTCTGCTGGTCAACGCGCGGATTGTTGATCCGGAACATCGTACGGTCAGCCCGGGCGTTGTTGTGATTCGTGGCGGCAAGATCGCCGAGATCGCGGCCGAGGCGCCTGCCGGATTCAGCGGGCGCACGATCGATCTGGCAGGGAAGTTCGTGATGCCGGGGTTGTACGATCTGCACGTGCATTCCTTCGGCAATCTTGCTCCCGGTTCGATGCTCGAGGTGCTGGGCCCCGAACGTGTGGCGGTCGTGAACCTCTATTGCGGCGTGGTTGGGTTTCTCGATCTGTTCTCGCAGGAGGACGGCATCCTTGGTGCTCGCGACAGACAGCGCGCCCGCGGCCTTGCCGGCGCCGACATCTATTGTTCCGGGCCGATCCTTACATGCCCCGGCGGGCATGGCACGGAGTACGGTATCCCAACGCGCACGATCAGCACGCCCCAGGAGGCCGAACGCCAGGTAAACGAGCTGGCGGCAAAACATCCGGACGTGGTGAAGATCGTGTACGATCATGCCGCCAGTTGGATGCCGACGATCAACCGGGAAACCATGCAGGCGGCGATCGCAACGGCCAGGAAGAATGGTCTGAAGACCGTGATCCATATCGGTACATGGAAGGATGCACGCGAGGCAGTGGAGGCCGGCGCCACGTGTATTACCCACGTGGCGATGAACGAGGTAATCCCCGATACCCTGGTGGCGTTGATGAAGGAGCGTGGCGTGAGCGAGATCCCCACGATGGTCGTGCAGAGCGATTTCGTGAACCTTGTGCGGCATGCCGACTCGCGCAAGCGCCCGCTGTTGAAGGCGGTTGCCTCCGAAGGGCTGTTGCATGCCTACGCGGATTCCAACGCGTTGGACGAGCGCACCAAGGCCTGGTACAATTGGCAGGATAAGGGAGCCAACAACCTGTATGCCTCGGTAAAGAAAATGTACGATGGTGGTGTGAACCTGCTTGCCGGCACCGATGCGGGCAACCTGGGCACGTTCCATGGGTACTCGCTGCATCGCGAGCTGAAGCTGATGACGCGTGCCGGTGTGCCGGTATGGGATGCGATCGAATCCGCAACCACCCGCGCAGGGGCCTTCCTGGGCATCAACGTGGGCATGCACGCCGGTGCGGTTGCGAACCTTCTGGTGCTGGATGCTTCACCGGTGGAATCCATCGGCAACACGCAGTCGATCGCGATGGTGATTCAGCGCGGAACGGTTGTTGATCGTGAAGCGCTGTTGAAGCCCGTTGGCGCGGCGTGGTCCGCGCCGCTGGTTGATGATTTCTCGCGGCCGGGTCTCGCAAGCTCGATTGGCCAGGATTGGAGCGTCGATACCGATGGCGCATGGGGCGGCTCGTCGACCGCTACGGCTACCAGATCCAAGGGGACGATGCGCGTACATGGCGCCTTGAAACCGGCTGCCGGTCGCCCGGCGATGGCCGGCATCTCGTTGCGCTTCAACGCCGAGGGCGGTCCCGTGGATATCAGCGCGTTTGCCGGGGTGCGGCTCCGGATCAAGGTGACCAAGGGCCAGCCGGTGCTGAAGCTCATGAGCCATCACGTTACCAACTACGACTATCACGCCTACGCGCTGTCGGCTTCGGATGCATACCAGCAGATCGATATTCCGTTCGCCAAGTTCGGGCAGTTGTGGTCGCAGCCGATCGAGTGGACCGGCACCGACGTTACTGGCATCGCGATCTGGGCTGGTGGCATCGCGGCGGCCGACTACGATTTCACGATCGACTCGATCGAATTTTATCGAGCGGGTCAGTAAAAACAGCATTCACACGTACAGGGAGCAGTTCGAACAATCATGCCCAAGCTGATTCTTCTGCGTCACGGCCAATCACAATGGAATCTGGAAAACCGTTTCACCGGCTGGGTTGATGTGCCGTTGTCGGAGGCGGGCCAGCAGGAAGCGCGGCAGGCCGGCGAACGGCTTCGCGACGTTCCGATCGATCTGGTGTTTACCTCGGCGCTGCGCCGCGCCATCGACACCGCACGCATCGCGCTTGCGGCCGCGGGCCGTGCCGAGATGCCCTTGGTGCAGGACGAAGCGCTGAACGAGCGCCACTACGGCGATCTTCAGGGATTGAACAAGGCCGAGACCGCCGAGAAGTACGGAGCCGAGCAGGTGCATATCTGGCGCCGCAGCTTCAGTGTTGCCCCGCCCGGTGCCGAGGGTGAAAGTCTGGCGATGACCATCGCTCGTGTGATGCCGTATTACCAGGCCCACATCGTTCCGGCGCTGGCACAGGGGAAGAACGTGTTGGTGGTTGCGCACGGCAACTCGCTGCGTTCGCTTCTCTATACGCTCGACGGGCACAACGAGGAAACCATCATGGAGCTGAACATCCCAACTGGCGTGCCGCTGGTGTACGATGTGGAGACAAATGGCGATGAGGTACGTGTGATAGCGCGTGCCGAGCTGGCCTAGCATCCGTATCAGCCGGTGTGGCGTTTGTTGCGCCGGCAACGGCAACAGTTCCTGCTGAACATAAAACCGCCCTGTGATGCCGTGATGGCCCACAGGGCGGTTGCACGTTGAGGCCCTGAGCAAACGCGCAGGCTGCAATGCATGCCGGCGCGCCGGTTTACTCGGCCGCGGGTGTGTCGGTGAACGCAAACGATGCGAATGCATCCTTGATATTCTTGTCCGCCACATCCTTCTTCTTGCTGGATAGGTACAGTACCTGGAACAGGCGCGGCTTCACGATGTAGTAGTCCACCCGGCCGTACAGCTTCTGGCCCTCGGACGTGCCGGCGAATGTGATGGTGCGTCCGGGATATCCCATCAGCTTCACATCCTTCTGCGACGAGAGTTTCGCGTTCAGGTTCCTCAGGGCTCCGTCGCGGGCACCATCCAGCATGGTGGTTGTGGATTGTTCGAATGCCTGATCCGGATAGTCGATGTAACCGATCAGGAACACGGCGTTTGTTCCCTTTGCCGAGGTGTATACCTGCATGTCGAGTGTGCCCAGCGCCGTGGAAATCGGCAGCGTGCTGGCTACCGGATTGCTGAAACCAGAGGGCAGAACAACACGGAAGTGTCCTTCGTCCGATGCAAGTTCCACACCGGCAAGAAGCATGGTTCCGGCCGTGGCAGCCAGGCGTGGCATGTTGTTGTGCGCCGGCGCATGGACATGCATAACCATTGCCGAAAGCAGACTGAGCGGGAGCAGGGCCAGTTGAGCTATCATGGAGATTGATCCCGATGGGCGCCGCCGGTACGTTGTGAACCTGCGCGCGTGATGGAAAGTTTTTTGAACGTTGCTTGCCCGGAAGCCGCGATCGTGGATGTGGCAAAAGCCCCGGCGCGACGGATGCCGGCCGGGGCTTCACGGAAATCCTCTGCGCGATGAGCGTTACTGCTTCTTCTTCAGCTTGAACGAATCAAACGAAGCACTGATGCCTGGATCGTCGACCATTTCCTTGGTCTGGCTGAGGAAGAGCACCTGATACAGGCGCGGCTTTACCAGATAGTAGTCCACGCGACCAAATACGTCGGTGGCACCGCTCTTGCCGGTGAACGTTACCGAACGACCCGGGTTGCCGTCGAGCGTCTTGCTCTCCTGGCGCACTACCTGGCCGTTCAGATTCTTCAGCGCGCCCTCGCGAGCGCCATCAAGCATCGTTTCCTCGCCGTTTCTGAACGCCGAATCCGGATAATCGATGTAGGCGGTCATGAACACGGCACCTTCACCCTTTGATGAGGTAAAGACCTTCATGTTGAGCTTGCCGGCAGCGGTTTCCAGCGGCATCGTTGATTCCTCCGGGTTGGAGAACCCTTCAGGAATCTTGACGCTGAATTCGCCCTGGTCCGATGCAAGCTCCATGCCACCGGCCTCACCGGCCGTGCTCTCGTGTGCCTTGTTGGCACTGGCTGCGGTATCCTTGCTGTCGCCAGTGGTTGCCGGCTTGTCGCCCTTGCCGCCACACGAGGCCAATGCAACGGCCAGGCCAAGGATCAGGGTTGCGCGAAAGAATCGATTGGTCATCGCGAGTCCTTTGTGAATGTGGGTACCTGTTGTTGTCCCGGGTGCCTCGTTAGCCGGGGAGAGGAGCATGAAGGGAACGGAACAACGGGATTGAATTTACGATAATCGCTTTCAACGCCGAATCATCGATTCGAGATACATCGTCGCGGGCAAAGCGCGCCGGATCGTTTGTTGAAAGGCTGTCAGAAGACAAACAGCGCCGAGATAACCGGCGCTACCGGGATGGCGGGCTGTTTTGCGTCGCCGGTTGTGATGCCAACGTATGCCAGGCCGGCGTCGATTGCAAATGTGTTGGTGAAGTACCGTGCGGTTGCCACTATCGGCACAACCCCGGCGGTCTCCATCGTGATCAGCTCGCCGGCTACCTTCCAGTGTTGCGCGATGCGATGATCGCCGCCGATCGCCACGATCATCGCGTTCTGATCGAATTCCACGTGCGGCTTTACATGGTGCTTGAATGCGTAGCCGGCCGTGACCGACAGACGCGAATCGTCGTTCCCGTAACTGATTGCCGCATAGGGTACGCTTACGGTGATCGTGGAGCGCACGGTGTCGGCAAGGGGGTTCTGGCGATCGAAGATGCTCCGGCCCCACTGAAATCCGGCGGCAATATCAAATGAGCTGCCAAGCCGGGTGCCCGCTTTCACGCCCAGCGAGTATGCGCCGAATATATCCCCGTGCGTGCCGCTCCAGTCATCCGGGGTTGGTATCGCGCCGCCAGCGATCACCATTACGTTGTCGGTTACCGAATAACTTGCCGTCAGCCCAAGCAAATCGTAGATGCCCGCATGGAACGTTCCGGCTTTCGGTATCACAGCATTGGGTACCACGATCGTGCGAAACGTTGTTGGGTCGGTTACCGGCGGCTCCAGCTCGGCTGTATCAACTGTCGACAGCCTGCGTACCGGTGTGGTATCCCGTGGCATGGTGTCGCGCTTCGGCTCCGGCCGCTTTACCACAGTCACCAAACCGGTGTCGGCAATCGCATACGTCGTAAGGTTGTGCGTGGGATACTGCCGCCGCACCCACGTTATTACCGGGAACTTGAACTGGCCGAACTCGTTGGCGTTGAAGCAGACGGTGTACACGTAGGTTTGGCCGGGATTCACCTTTACCGGAAGTCGGCCGGGCAGCTTCAGCGTGATGCGTGGGTCGTCCACTGTGATCGAGTCCACATAGATCGGCTCGCCATCCACCACAACGCCCACTGCATCGGTGCTTGGTGGGTTCGTGCGTATCTGGAACGGGAAACATGCCGTGTCGCCGATGTAAATGCGTCCCAGCTTGTTCAGGTCCACATTCCAGCGGCGGGCGGTCAGCTCCCGATCGTACGTGCGATTGCGGCAGTCGGTAATGCGCAACCGCAGGCTGCCAGGCCCCGGATCGCTTACCAGTACGCGCAACTCCACCGAGGGTTTGCAGTCGTACAGGCCGGCGCCGAACACGGTGATGTTCGCCGAGTTGGCGATCACCTGCACACGCTTCACGCCGGTTGGAGGCGCAATCGTGACATAATTGTCGCCGCAATACACTTCCGGCGGATAGGCCACCGGATCGGTCTGTGCATGAAGGCTCACGGTGCAGGCAAGCACGGCAACCAGAGCAATCGTCAGTCGGGCGAATGTTAACCAGATCATAGGGCTGCGGAATTCCGGACTCAGGACTCGGGTAAAACTACGTGTGCCGATGTGCGTCCACCAAATCCTATTCGGCAACGCTGTTACATCGTTCGCGCGCGCTCGTCTGCCTCAGTGTTGGGTGCGCTTGCATGCGGTGCACAACTCGAATCGGGATTCAAGGTTTAATTACCTACACCAAGCTAAGGATACGATGATGAACGCATACAGATTGGCGTACGGGCGCGTTGCAGCAGCGCTGGTGTGCGGTGCCGCGATTCTGCTGGCTGCTACGCCGGCGTGGGCGCAGGGCGAACGCCCGATCGACACCACCCGCAAGGATATGAATACCGGTATCCAGATGGAAGCCGCACCATTATCCGCGCCAAAACTTCGTACCAATGTCGGCGGTGGCGTCGGGCACTTTTCGTCGCCAACTCTTGGTGCAACCGTCGGGGGTGCGCAGGATATCGGCTACGCTCGGAAACTGATCGAGATGGGGCGCATTCCGCAGTTCCTGGACTTCTCGCCCGAGGGCCTGTACAGCGAGCATGATATCCCAACCCCGTCCTCGACGTGTGATGACAAGCTCTGCCTTTCGCTGGGCTACGGCTACGCGCCCACGGCCGATAACAACTCCTCCGCGATGTTCGTGCATCTGGGAATGAGCTCGAACATCCGCCCGCAGGATTTCCGGCGCATGCCTCAGCAGCTTGCGCTGGTGATTGACAAGAGCGGCTCGATGGAAGGCGCCAGCATGGATGCAGTAAAAAAGGCATTGCATGCGCTGGTGGCGCGGCTTGGCCCCGACGACGAAATTCTGCTGGTGCAGTTCAACGACGACGCACAGATGGTGCTGACACCTGTTCATCCGGGCGATCATGCCGGGCGCGACCAGGCAATCGCGGCGGCTATCGACGCACTACAGGCCGATGGTGGCACCGATATCGAATCCGGTTTGAAGCTGGGGTTTGAGAAGCTTGCCGCGCTTCCAACCGTCAACGGTGTTTCCAAGCGGTTGATGCTGTTCACCGATGCCATGCCGAATGTTGGCCGCACTGATTCCACCAGTTTCCGCATGCTTGCCGAACGGTACGCGCATCAGGGGATTGGCCTTACCGCGTTTGGTGTCGGCATCGATTTCGGTCAGGAGCTGACCTACCATATTTCGCAGTTGCGCGGTGGCAACTTCTTCTATCTGGAATCGCCCCAGAAGATCGCGACGGTGTTTGATAATGAGTTCGACTACCTGGTGACGCCATTGGCCTACGATCTCGATGTGACGATCGCCACGCCCGCCGGGCTGAAGTTGACGGCCGTGTACGGGCTGCCAACCTGGAAGCCCGGAAGTCATGATGCCAACCTGCATATCCCCACGGTGTTCCTGTCCTCCAACCGCGGCGCCATTGTGCTGCGATACGAAAAGGATGGCTCCGGCGCCTTAACGGTGGATGCGGGCGATCAGATTGCATCCGGTACGATTGGTTTTACCGATGTGGATGGAAGCAGGCACGGCAGCGAGACGGTGTTGCGCCACACCGGCACCGAACGTCTGGAGCCGGGTACCCAATACTACACGCACGATGGCATGCGCGTGGCCGTGGCGCTTACCAACGTCTTCTTCGGACTTAACGAGGGTTGCCGGCTTGTGGCCGAAGGAAAGCGCGAACAGGCACTGGATGTCATCAGCCGCGCTCGCGGTATTGCGAAGCTCGAAAATGCCATGTTGAGCAGTTCGGGTCTTGCAACGGAGATTGCGTTGCTGGACAAGCTTCAGGATAACATCGAAAAAGGAAACGGCGTTCGCCAGCCAGCACACGGTGAGATCCCGGTGCGATAGTTGTTCCAGCAGCAGTGAATCGGTTACAGCATGCGGGCCATGGCATTGTGCCGTGGCCCGTGCTGCTTTATTCAAAGCCGAGAATTTGAACCATGTGCGTCCGGTATGTATCGCGGCCCGGTAACCCCTGTGCCACCATGCGCATATGTTGGAAGCGTGCCGCGGGTGGTATCTGGCCCACGGTGTGCGTGAACGTCATCCACGGTATGCGTATATGAGATTCAAGCGAATTTTTCCAGCCTCCGTTGCGCTCGCTGCCATGTTCGTGGTGGTCTCGTGCTCTACCACCACCAGTCCGGTTGATGCCGTGCGTGGCAATGTGCTCCGCATTCGCAGCGGAACGTATTATGGCGAATGCACCGGCTATTGCTACAGCGAGCTGACCATCGATTCAATCTCGGCCACATTGGTGCGCACCAGCACCGACCCGTTGAAATTTCCGAGCATCCATAGCCGGCTTGAGCTTGATGCCAACGAATGGCGCGGGCTGGTTGCCGCCGCGGACATCAGGAACTTCCCGTCGAGCGACAGCACCCTTGGATGCCCGGACTGCCGCGACCAGGGGGGCGAATGGGTTGAGTTGGAGAGCAGTTCCGGACGGCGGCGCATGACATTTGACTATGGCCTGTATATCCCTCAGGTTCACGAACTGCTTGCGCGTGTCCGCACGATCCGCGAGCGGCTGCGTAATTAGCCGACGATGTGGGCATGTATAACATGTGACGTTGCGGCATTGCTCAGTAAGCGAACAAGGGTGCCCGTGTTCGCTGAAGAGTTGTAGATTTGCGATGCTCACCCAGCATCCGATATCGCAGGGCGATGGTGTTATCGCCTCGCGATATTCACATCTCACTCATTCGGAGCGAACAATGAGTTTCTCACGTTCACATGTGGCCATGGCGCTATGTGCGGTATGCGTATGTATTGCCGCGTGTTCCAAGGCCGACAACAAGCAATCGGCTGATACTACCGCTGCTGTGGCGGGTAAGGGGGATGTTGCCGGCGATGTTGGGCAGCACAACATGCAGCGGTGCCGTGAGTTCATGGAGAAGGTGTTCGACAAGGGTGACACGGCTGCGATTGCCGAATACATGGCGGCTGATTTTGTTGAACATAATCCTTCGCCCGAACAGCAGCCGGGCATCGACGGGTTCAAGAAGATGATGGTTGAATTCCGGGCCGCTTATCCCGACATGAAAACCAACATCGAGGATATCTTTGCTTCCGGTGACAAGGTGACCGTACGCTACACCATGAGTGGAACAAATAGTGGCCCATTCATGGGAATGCCGGCGACCAACAAGAAAATCAGCATCGAGGGGATCGACATCCTCAGGTTGGAAGATGGCAAGGCGAAGGAACACTGGGGCCAGTTCGATGCCATGGGAATGATGACCCAGCTTGGGCTGATGAAGCCTCCGGCCGAAGAGCCGGCGAAGTAATCGCAGGGCGCTACCATTGGCGCCATTCACGTGGGGTATCGAATGGGCCATCATGATTGGCCATGAACCCAGCGAGATAGTCAGTACAGCGAACGGCCGCGCCGGAAAAATTCGGCACGGCCGTTTCGCGTTTGATGCACGATGCATACCCCTGTCGATACTGCGATGCGTGCATCGGACTCCGGGTTACGGAGGATTGCGTGACATGGAGCCAATGCGACGGGCGCACGGGGCAGCACCGATTGCCCGCCGCACTTGAGCGGAGAGAGAGAGAGAGAGTTCCTGCACGAACACACCGGCGCGATCGTGTTCCGATGCACCGGCGATGCGTCAGCATCGTTGGCGCCGAGCGGCCGGCACACCGGCTGCCTGCATCAGGTTCCGGAGGAGCGCGTTGTAGCCGGGAGGATCGGCCCTGCGCGCTCAACTCCGGCCGGCACACGGCCGAATGAAACCCTGGTTCCCCGCCGAAGTGCCGGAATATTGTTGAGCGATCCGTTCGTGTGCGCATGGGGTTGTGAACACCGCATGCGCTGGGGGAAAAGGGCGGATGTTATGGAACGTTGGCTGCCTTCTTGTAGGCGGCTACCTTCGCGGTGCGTTCGTTGATCTTGGCCGCGATCCGTGCAAGTGTGTCGGGGTCACCGCGTTTCACGCGCTTCTGCACTGCCTGCCGTGCCACACCATCCTCACGAGCAATCTCGGTTAGAATGCCACGGTATGGATGCCGTCGGAAATCCACCTGGCAACTCCTGATCTCGGTTGTCATGTTGAACGTTTCAACTGCCCGTGTGGGGGCTCAGCTCTTCGGTATTCGCAATGTACAAATAAATCCTAAAAAGGTACAAAAAGATTATCCAATTGCACACCCATTTGCCAGCGATTTCAGGGCTTCATGTGGCGGTGTGGCCCATTCCAGGCCGTTTACAGGTCGATGTCCCAGTGCCAGTGTGTGGATTCCGGTGTGGTGGTTACAATGGCGCAGGCCCATGGCCTGGTATGATGCAGGACAACAAATCCGCGATTGTGAAGCGCGTGTGGGGGTGATTTTGCAGGTGGGGCAGCGTCCGTCTACTTCGTATCACCAACGTAGGTGCAGTTCCCCTGATGCGAGCATTCGCCGCAATTGGTATGCTCGCTAAGTGGAACCACCGTGAAGCATCGTGGGCAGCGGTCGTTCATGGGGTTGGTGATCTGATAGCTGCATGTTGGGCACAGCCGTACTTCCAGCGCGAGCTTGCGCTCCAGCTCCGTGGCCGGGTCGTTCAGAACCGTCAGCTCGGGTAGCACCGCGACCGGCGTGGAACT
This sequence comes from uncultured bacterium, assembly GCA_966128725.1. GTDB lineage: Bacteria > Bacteroidota > Ignavibacteria > OLB7 > OLB7 > JAFDZV01. The sequence goes on from CBHYLN010000041.1 coordinate 29,628, forward strand.
GGCGGAAGTTTTGCGTCGGAACATGGTTATCATAATCATATGCTGCCTCATCCGGATGATCCCGGCCAAGGCAATGGCGCTGCCCTACAGCAATATCAATGCAACCAAACCGCCTACCGCGAACGCGAGCACCCAACTCCCGGCCCAGATCACGAGCCCTTCGCGTGTGCCTCGCTCCTTCAACATCACCATCAACGACGCGATACATGGCACGAAGAGTGTGATCGTTGTAAGCGCAACAACCACCTGCATCGGCGAAAGCTTCAACTGATACAGCCCGGCGGCGCCGAAGTCGCGGCGCACCAGGCCCATCACAAACGCCGTGGATGCCTCCGCGGGAAGCTTCAGCCAGTTCGTGGTGACCGGGGCCAGCAACCCAACCCACTGATCGAGCAATCCGGTGACCTGCAGAATCGACACCGCCAGCGCGCCCACGAAGAACCAGGGGGCCGCCTCCTTCATGAAGGCAAACGTCTTCACCCAGGTCTTCTGCAAAACGTTCCGCATACGCGGCACGCGCATCGGCGGCAGATCCAGTAGCAGCGGCGACGAGGTGCCGGGCAGGGCGCGATCAAGCACCGTGCCGATCGCGATAAACACGGTAAGGATTACAGCGGCGTAGATCAACGTGGCCGTGATCCCGGCCGTTGCAAGAAGCGCGGCGATCACCGCCAACTGTGCCGAGCATGGGATCGCGAACTGCAGGATTGTTGTGGCAATCCGCTTCTCGCGGTCGGTGCCAAGCAGGCGTGTTGTGATCGTGGCCATGGTAACGCATCCGAAGCCGAGAATCAGCGGAATAATTGCGCGCCCGTTCAGCCCAAGCCCGTTCAGCGATCGATCGACAAACGTGGCAAGCCGTGGCAGATAGCCGGAGTCCTCCAGAAGCGAAAGTGCCAGGTAGAACGCCAGCACCAGGGGCAACAGCAGAAACAGCAGGTACGTAACCGTCATCGAAAACGCCCCGAACTCCCCGAAGAGCACAATCGCGACAGGTGAGGAAAACTTGTACGTGATGTTGTTGATCCCAACAGCACGGTAGGCTTCCATGGTCGATTGCAACACCGGGTTGGCGCCCGTGCCGTCCGGGAACGAGAAGGTGCGCGAACCCAGGACGATTTCCTCGCCGGCGGCGTCGGTGCCGACCTTTTCAACGATGATGTCCGTTGCGGTCACCGTTGCCACCATATCCTTCACAAACGGCTCGAAGTATCGGTTGCCCAGCGTGCCCTCGGTAAAACCCACCACATCCTGGGCAACGAACATCCCAACGAAGAGGTAGATCGAATACAGCACAACCGCAAGCACCGGGAAGCCCAGTATCGGTGAAACCGACGCACGGCCAAGCATGGCCGACAGAGTGCGGCGCCGTTCGGTTGCCGTCACCACCGAATCCAGCAGGCGGTTCACACGATTGCGACGTTCAACGTAAATGAACTCCCGATCATCACCCGGCTGAATGCCGTGCCGTTCGGCGACCACCGCATCGCCTTCCAGCACCATCAGCGCTTCCTCCTGCGATCCAACACGGTCGAGAAGGTCGTGCAGCCGACGGTGCAGCCACGGATCCGAATTGCCCGTGCAGACCTGTGTCAGGTGTGCTTCCAGGCGGTCGAACCCGTCGCGACGAATGGCCGTGGTTGGCAGCACCGGAACGCCCAGCCGGTTCGAGAGCTTCTCGACGTCGATGCTGATGCCGCGTTCGCGCGCCTCGTCCATCATGTTCAGGCACACCACCATGCGCTTGCCCATGTCGATCAGTTGCAACGTCAGGAACAGATCGCGCTCCAGATGAACCGCGTCCACCACGTTGAGTACCAGATCGGCTTCCAGGATGATGTCGCGTGCAACGCGCTCCTCATCGTTGAACGAGCTGACGCCGTAGATGCCCGGCGTATCGTACACGGCGAACTTGGGGTGCTCACCGTGTGAAATCTCGACCGTTGTTCCCGGGAAGTTGGATACATCCACGTACAGCCCGGTCAGGAAGTTGAAGAACACCGACTTCCCAACATTGGGGTTGCCCACCAGCACCAGTTTCTTCTTTGTCTGGCTCAGGAACCGGGCAGCGCCTGTATCCACGTGCCGATGCTGCGCGTGCGGCATGGCATCGGTGAGATCCTCGGGTGTAATTCTATCGTTCATCGGAGGGATTTGCCGGAGAAAGAGAGGAGCAACGCCGAACATGCGGGCGCCGGGATAGCGGAGGCATCGTACGGCGACCAACATTGCGTGGATCCATCGGGCGTATGTGCCACCATGATCCAGCGGTTGCTGGCTCGGTTATTCATCGATAGTCGGGTCATCATAAGCATCACGGGATTGCCGTGTGTGCTTGTCATCACTGCGAGTGTGCTGTCAACATTGAGCTCGTTATGCGGGTTCCATCCGCACACCAATTTCGATCGCCAGGCTGCGGCCCAGGGCAATTTCCTGGCGGTTGGTTTCCACCACCACAGTGCCGCCGGGCAGGCGTTCCATGCAGGTAAAGCTGGCGCCAACCACAAGGCCGATCCGGATACACTGCGAACGCAGTTCCGGGTTGGGTGGCAGCGAGAGGATGGTCCCTCGCCTTCCACGGCGGGCCGTCAGAAGAGTTTCGGTTGTGCTCATAGCCCTTCCTCAACCAGATCGAATCGCGGATGATGCTCGGTTACCGCCACAACGGGCATGTGCCCGGTGTTTGCCGGTGCAGGGGTATTGCTGGCCGGCTGCACGGCGGATACCGTATCGGTTGCGGTTGCCGGGCTGCCATTGCGCCGGCTGCGGCGGCAGTTGCTGCAGATACCGAAAATCTGGAGTGTATGATAGACACCCTGAAAGTCGTGGAGGTCGCAAATCTGCTTCTGCAGATAGCGCACGCTGCCGTTGGGGAACTCGGTGATCGTGCCGCATTTCGTGCATACCATGTGATCGTGGCATGCACGATCCATCGTCTTCTCGTATTGAGCGAAGTCACCCGGGGCGAACATGTACCGCGAAACCAGCCCGCACTGATGCAGCAGCGTAAGGGTTTTGTAGACCGTTGCGCGCGACACCTTGCTCCCTTCGGCGCGAAGCTGCAGGTACAGCGAGTCGGCGTCGAAATGATCGTCGTTCTTCAGAACCTGCGCCAGCACTTCGAACCGCTCGGATGTAATCCGATAGTTCCCTTCGCGGAGAAACTCGGTAAACTGCTCGCGAGCGCGCTTTTCGGTCGTTGGGAGCATTAGCAATGCTTATTTAGACTGAGTCTTAACATGGCAAACTTAGTTAGCCACGCAGACCTGCACAAGCGAAGAAGCTCTGCGAACAGTAAGAGACAGTAATGCCGGTTGCGGACGAACCACCACCACGACCACACACGTCTGCAAATCATCCTTCGAACTCACCCCATCGGGCGATCCATCTCACCCGCTGATGCCCCGATGTTGCAATCGTCGCCGAAGCGCTTTGGCGTGGCCGGGTGATTGCAATCGCCGATGAGCGGTTGCATGCCTGGCGTGGCGGAAACGAAGCATACATACAGAGAAACGATGGAGAAGATCATGCAACGATTACTGGCAACACTGGTGCTGCTTGCCGTGATGACGGCAACAACGCAGGCGCAATGGCTGCCGACTTCCGGGCCCGAGGGGGGCACGATCCATGCGCTTGCCTGCGACGGGGCCGCGGTGCTGGTTACCGGGTGGGGCGGTACGATGTATCGAGGTGACGGAAACGAATGGATTCGTATCAACGATGTGCATCCGCAACGCCTGGCCGCGCTTGATGGCGTGTTCCTGGTATCCGCCCCCAACGGCATGCACCGCTCCACCGATGGTGGCCGTACGTGGTCGGCCACCGGGCTGAACGATGGGCCGTATGCGATCTCGAGCAACAGCAACGGGGTGTTCGCCGCGTCGGCACACGACGTCGTGCGCTCGAGCGATCTGGGCGAATCCTGGGCCAGCGTTCGGCACTTCGACAACGATACCGTTGTGGTGGGCATGGTGGCGCGTGAGTCCGGATTGTACGCTCACATAATGGTGGCCGATGCCGCCGTGCTGCTGCGTTCGACGGACGACGGCGCCTCCTGGACCAATATCTCCGGCGATCTGCCGGATGGTGACTGGATGCTGGCTGTTGAGGCCTACGGCGATACCGTTGCCCTGGCCCAAAGCGGATACGGCGTCTGGCGCACAACAACCATGGGAAACCATTGGGAGCAGGTGAACGATGGCCTCTTCGTGGGCGAGGACGCGCCCGAAGTTCAGCAGCTCGCCTATCTCAACGGCGTGCTCTGGGCTACCACCGATCGTGGTGTCTATAAACTTGTTGGTGATGCCTGGACCAAGGTAAGCGATGATCGTTGGGCCTATCTGGCAAGCGTTCGAGGGCGCAGCGACGGCGGGATCCTTCTGGGCACGGCCGACGGCGTGTTCAGTGGCGGAACCGACGGGCAGGACTGGGAGTCGCTGAACGACGGGTTGCGCATGATGCATATCAACGCAATGGTCGCCGATGGTGATGCCGCCATTGTCGCCTCGTCGGAGTCGGTGTACCGCACCGATGATCTGGGCGCAACCTGGGAAACCGTGGCGCGGTTTGGTGCCCGCCAGTTTGCGCGTACCGGCAGCGCCGTATTCGCGCTGCTTGATGGCTCAACAGGTTCCGGTCTGGCGCGCACCACCGATGGTGGCCGTACGTGGATGAACCTGAACGATCGCATCGGCGAGGAGGCTGATCGGCTGTCCGCCGTGGCGGCTTCAGGGGATACGCTGTACGCGGCAACCGCCGGCTCGCTGTTCTGGGACGCCAACGTTGGCGCCAATGCGGGGGTGTTGCGCTCCGATGACAACGGTGAATCCTGGGTCGAGGCCAACAACGGCCTGCCGCGTTCCAACGATACGGCCGTGGCGTCGGTATCGGCGATTGTTGCCGATGGCGGTCATCTTGCCGCTCTGGTTGAGGACAGCGTGTACTACTCGCTCGACGGCGGCGCCAACTGGGCCGCGAGTGATCTCGCCATCGATCTCAACTATCTCCCGACTCCAATGATCGCCGTGGGCGGAACCTTCTACCTCGGCAACGACAACCGTGTGTTCAGTTCCACCGATAACGGAAAAACCTGGACCGAGGAAGCCCTGGAAATGGATCCGAACAGCACGATCAGCGATCTGGCGGTGATGGATGGTGCCGTGGTGGCCGTTGCCACCCGGAACTACCTCGATCCGGCTGATGCAGGCACCGAAGCGTGGATGACATGGAATGGCGGCTGGATGGATATCAGCGACCGCTTCGTGAACGGTGTGCCCTTTGTTGGCCTGTTGCAGGTTGGCCGCACCGTGCTGGGCGGAACTCGCAATGCAAGCGTCTGGCGTACCACGCCGGAGTACCTGCGGGGCGATCAGGCAGGCGTAGCCCGCGATAACACGGTTCGCTTCAAGCTTTCGGCGACGCCGAACCCGACCAACGGCGAAGCCACCGTGTTCTTTGCCATCGAATCACACGCCAGCGTCAGGCTGGAGTTGATAAACGCGGCCGGGCAAACCATGCGCGTGCTGTTCACCGGCGAGTTGGATGCCGGCGAACACGAGGTGCGATTTGATGCGCGCGATTTGCCGTCGGGCCTGTGGTATTACCGGCTGAGCGTGGATAACCACGTGGCTGTTGGCAAGCTGGTGAAGGATCGCTGACCGGGGGAGGTGTCTATGCCCCATGGCCCTGTCCGGGGCTGCTCGGCCTGGCGCCGGGTAGTTCCCTGCGTGACCGGGCCATGGGGCCCCGGCGGGCAACTTCGCATGAAAATCACCCGCCCGTATCACCCGATGGTATGACCCGACTCATACCAACCCAGAGCTAGGTTTGAACATGAACGAACGATGCTGACCTCGCTCAATAATCAGAGAAGCAACGGAGCGACGCGATGGAGCATACAGGAAATACCAGCCAGACCAACGGAACACTGTACGTGATCCGGATTCAGGAGAAGCTCGAGCAGGGCTGGGAGGAATGGTTCAACGGCATGACAATGGTAATCGACGAGGCTGGCACACAGCTCTCCGGGTTACTGCCCGATCAGTCGGCATTGCATGGTGTTATCGCAACCATCCACCGTCTCGGTCTGCGGCTGGTATCGGTCTCACAGGGAAACGACGAACAGGCACAGGGCTGACCCGCGCCGAATGAACGAACGATCAATCTGACACTATACAACAGCTGAGAACATGAATCTGCGAAAGACAACGATGATGATGCTTGCGATGCTGATGACGGCCAGTCTTGCGCTGACCGGATGTTTGCAGGGTGAATCGCCAAGCGGACCCGGATCCGAAGCCGTGCTGCGTGCGCGCATCAACGGTGATCTCTGGACGGCTGTGCTGCCGGCTGGAACCCGCCTTGTGCCTCCCTACGAGATTACGCTCGTGGGATCGGGAAACGGAAACTCCGTTGCCATCAATGTAATGGCCGATGCGGCCGGCACCTACCCGATGGGTGGTGTTGGAAGCGAGTCGTGGGCCAGCATTCGATGGAATCAGAAGGAATACACAACCAAGGAGCTGGGCTGCTCGGGCAAGGTTGTGATTCATGAATACGATGAGGACTCCAAGCAGCTTACAGGAACATTCTCGTTCCTGGCGAAGAACAGCCTCGGCGAATCGATTTCGGTTACCGAGGGCACATTCAGCAAGGTGCGCTGGAGCGAGCAGTAGCAGAAGCGTATCGCCGCCAATGAGGGCTGATGAGACATGATGGATGAGTGGTCGCCGATGTGAGGAAGGTGATCGTGATGAGGGATGTGCTGGGGTGCCGTGGCAATACCGGATTGTTCGAGATGTGTGGCAGAGGGGTGTTGTGAGTGGGACGGGGAGTTGGCTATCCGGTAGCTGTGCGGCAAACGTGCTGAGGTTGAGGCAGGGATTGAGGATGATGAAGAGGGGCGGTGCCGGGATCTGAGGAGATGGATGGGAAGATGTTTGAGTGGGATTGGCCGGTGACGGTCGCGCGTGCCGGCCGATTCCACAAGACCTGGTGCCGAGTGATGAAGGGGTGTTGTGGGCGACGTG
>CBHYLN010000042.1:0-36269 GCA_966128725.1 uncultured bacterium
GGCCGGGACGCTCTAGGTTGTAAGCTCGCGTTGTCTGCTGCACCCGTTCTCCGGCAGCGGACAGTTATTGTGGACCAAGCCAACCGCGCCCGATACCGAATCATTGTTTGTGCCATCGCCGCTGCTGGCCCTGCGCGATGGAATTGTGATGGGCAATTCGCACGGCACGGTGACGTGCGTGGATCAACGGGGCGCCGTGCGTTGGCAGGTTGCCCGGGGCGCATCCACTTCGGCCGAACTGGCCGGCGATCCGGCAATCGGCATTGTGGTGGCCGTGTCGCACAATACGTACGGCATGACCGACACAGTTCTGGTGCTGGACCCCGCCACCGGCCGCCAGCGATCGGCGGCAGCCGTGCAGGATCTGAGGATTGTTCAAGGGCCTGCAATCATCGGCGGCGCCATCATCGTTGGCTGCGCCCGGCCCGAACCGGACGGCGTACGCCAGCAATGGCTGGTATCGACGTCACCCGCCGGCGCGATCAACTGGAAGTCGCGGTTGCTGCTGGCGCCACATGGCATCGCCGGCGACGAGGTCGGCAACATCTACGTCGGGTGCTCCGGAACCGGCACGCAGGCCGACGGAGGCGCCGTCGAGAGCTTCGACAAAGCCGGCACACGGCGCTGGCAGGCGACGTTTCGTTCGGGCGTGGCCGCATCTCCGGTGGTGACATCCACCTGGGTATACTTTGTCACGCGCAACAACGGACGCACCGGGTTATACACGTACAGCCGGGAAGGCGCGTTCCAGAACTTCGTCTCGGTGGATCTGGTGCCTGATGTGCTGGCGCGCATGATGGTTTCAACAAACGGCGAGCTGACCCTGGCGGCGCTGGACACACCGGCGCTGCTGATGGCGGACTGACCAGCACGCGCGCACTATGCAAACGGCCCGAGCGGGAATTTCCCACTCGGGCCGTTGTGTTTTCTTGTCCGGGAAGTTTCGTAGCCGGCCTGTGTGCCGGGCTGCGCAGGAGGCCGGGCGCTTACAGGCCGTGGAACAGCCTGGGGGCCTGCAGGTATTTCAACAGGCTGCTAACGCGCCGAGGGCTTGATCGTTACTTCCAGAATTTTCACCGGCTTGGCCGGAACGCCACGCTCGCGGTTGGCCAGCTCGCCGCCTTCAATTGCGTGTACTACATCCATCCCTGCAATCACCTTGCCGAAGATGGTATAGTTCTTGGGCATCGCCGCCTCGGCCAGCACCACGAAGAACTGGCTGGTGTTGGTGTTGGGGCCACGGTTGGCCATCGCCACGGTCCCTTCGGTATAACCGGCCCGATAGCTGGGGGCGTTGGGGTTCAGTTCGTCCTCGAACGGCTTGCCGTAGATCGACTCCCCGCCGGAACCCCACGTACCGTGATACGAGGTATCCTTGGTTTTCGGATCGCCCGCCTGGATCACGAAGTCCGGCATCACACGGTGGAACAGAATGCCCGTATAGAACCCCCGCTCGGCAAGCCCCACGAAGTTCGCAACGGTGCGCGGAGCATCCTTGCCGTAAAGGGCCATCGTGAACGTGCCGGCCGACGTACGCACAACGGCCGTGTCGGTAACAACGGGTTCGCTGCCCTGCGCCGCCAACATGGCAGGCAGCAGAAGCACGAATGCGGCCACAACCGCCGCGGAACGAATCATTGGTCTGAGTGTCGAGTACATGTTCATTGCCGTACCTGTAAAGGTTGCGAGCGTTATGACATCCACATGCCGCTCAGGTTCAATCGGCATGCCGGCGCCGTTACCGGCACCGGCATGCGATACTGGTTAATGCCCCCTGGGCGAACGCTGCTTGGGTCCCTTCTGCTCGCCGCCGCCGGCTGCGCCCACGGTTGTCACCGTAACCGACTCGATAACAACCGGCACATTGGGCTGGCTGTTGCTCAACGGCACCTTCTCGATTGCATGCACAACATCGAGCCCCTTGGTGACCTTGCCGAAGATCGAGTAATTCTTCGGAAGCCCAAGGATGCCAAGGCACACGAAGAACTGGCTGGTGTTGGTGTTCGGGCCACGATTGGCCATTGCCAGGGTACCATCCACATAGCCGCGCACATAGCTTGGCGCACCGGGATCCAACTCGTCGGCAAATTCCTTGCCGTAGATGGATTCGCCGCCGGTTCCCCACACACCACGCTGGGTGCTGTCCTTGGTCTTCGGATCACCGGCCTGGATCACGAATCCGGGAACCACGCGGTGGAACAGGATGCCGTTGTAGAAACCCTTCTCCGCCAAACCCACGAAGTTGGCCACGGTCTTCGGAGCGTCCTTGCCGTAGAGCTCAACCTCGAAACTGCCCATCGACGTCTTGATGACGGCCGTATGGGTCACCACGGGATCACCGGCACCATTGCCCTTGTTTTCGCCAAACATCGCGGCCACGCCGCCCAGCAATCCCATTGCGATACAGAGTGATGTCATTATCGTTTTCATGCTAACGTTTGTTGAACTTGTTGCTTGATACCACATGCACGGCACCGGCTTATTTCACCCCGGCATGGGGCTCGGTGCTCGTGCCAGATCCGGCCTTCGCCGATGCTGGCTTGCCTGCGGTGGAAGCCTCCGCGGGCGTTGCCTTCACACTTTTCAGAATCGCCGGCTCGGTTGGATTCTCGCCGGTTGCACCGGTTTGCCCGATGCGCTCCACCACATCCATCCCCTTGCGTACCGCGCCGAAAATCGTGTAGGAGTGCGGAAGATGCATCGCCCCCTGCGTGCTCAGCACGATGAAGAACTGGCTGCCGTTGGTGTTCGGGCCGCTGTTGGCCATCGCCAGCGTACCGGTCAGGTATCCACGACGATAACTTGGCGTCTCGGGGTTGAGCTCGTCGTCGAACGTGCCGCCCAGCGCCGCCTCGCCGCCCGTGCCCCAACTGGAACGATCAGCCATGTTGCGCGAATTCGGGTCGCCGGTCTGCACCATGAATCCCGGAATCACGCGATGGAAGGCAACACCGTCGTAGTACTTCTTGTTGGCAAGCGCCACGAAGTTCTCCACTGTTTTTGGCGCATCCTTGCCGTACAGATCCACAACGATGTCGCCCATCGACGTGGAGATCGTAGCGGTGTGGGTTACCTCGGGCTCGGAGCTCACAGTATCGGCAACCGCCGCGCTGTCCGGTTGGGGGCTCTGCGAAGCGCCGGGCGCCAACTGGGCTGTATCCAGGGCGCTGCGGCCATCCCCACCGGAAACCGGCTCCTTTTTCTTACCGCAGCCGATCGCCAGAACAGCGGCCGCCATGATAGCTGCCGCGCAATACGTGCGAATGATCATCATTGAACGATTTCGGTTTAACTGGTTGACAACTACGGGGCCAGATACTTGAATGCAATGGCAAGCAGAATGCCGCCACCCAGCACCAACCGGTAACCGATGAACAGGCCGGTGGAGTGGGATCGAAGGAACCGGAGCAGAAACGCAATGGACGCGTACCCGCTTACCCCGGCAACCACCGTGGCAACCGCCAACGACGTTGCTCCGGATGGCGTAAGATACTTCAGCGCGTGCACCAACTCCAGCAGCCCGCTGGCCGCGATTGCCGGGATCGACATAAGGAAGCTGAACCGTGCGGCAGCTTCGCGCGTAAGACCGCTGAACAGCCCGGCGGTAATCGTTACGCCACTGCGCGATGCCCCCGGGATCAGCGCCAGCACCTGCGCCATGCCCATCTTCAACGCATCACCAAACGTCAGTTGGTTGATCGGACGCGCGAACTTGGCAACACGCTCGGCTACCGCAAGCAGCAATGCAAGGGCCACCAGACTGGAGCCGATCACCACCAGGTTCTTGGTGAACATTCCCTCAAGAACGTTCTTCAACGAAAGCCCGACCACAACAATCGGCGCGGTGCCGATCGCGATCAGCCACCCCATGCGCGACTGCTGCGACTGCTTGGCAATCGGCGTGCGCGCCAGGTTTTCGCGGACGAAGGCGCGGGTGATCGTCACGATGTCCGTTCGGAAATACACCAGCACCGCGATCAACGTGCCAAGCTGCACCACGGCAATGAATGCGGTCCACTGCTCCGGCGCGGCCGGATCGATCAGGCCAAACGCCCGCCCTGCCAGCGTAAGATGCGCCGTTGAGCTGATGGGTATGAATTCGCTCAGGCCCTGTATCAGGCCCAGAATCGCGGCGGTCAGTAACGACACCTGGTCTGCTCCAAAAATTATTCGGCAATGCAACGCGAATGTTGAAGATACGGAAGAAACGACCGCTTGGCGCCAACCGCCGGTCCACCGCAGGGCGCCGTCACGACACCGCGGTTTCGCCCTTCCAGATCTTTATCGGATATTTACGGCTTGCCATTACCGAATGATGGGCATGGCAATCACAATCCTTCTCCCTTTTCACTGGTGCATTCGCGGGATCAGACATCGTGCCGACAACCACGAGCCATAGCCGGCTGTTCGAGCCATTGACGTTTCGCGCCGGGCACATGACCGCGCGCAACCGGCTGGTGCTTGCCCCGATGACGACGTATTCCTCGAATGCCGACGGCACGATCACGCCGGAGGAGGTCGAGTTCCTGCGCATTCGGTCGAGGCATGTGGGCCTGGCGATGTCGGCCGCATGTTATGTGATCGGCCACGGCCACACGTTCGACGGCCAATGGAGCTGCGCGGCCGACACGATGATCCCCAGCCTGCGACTGGCTGCGACCGCCATGAAGGAGGGCGGCGCGCTGGCCATCCTGCAGATCCACCACGGCGGCCGCATCAGCCCGACATCGATCCTGGGCCATCAGCCGCTGGCCCCCAGTGATGTTATCGCCGAGCGCCCCGGTGTTGACCAGCCCCGCGCGATGACCGAGGGCGAGATCGAGGAGACAATCAAGGCATTCGGCCAGGCGGCGAGGCGCGCTATCCAGGCAGGGTTCGACGGCGTGGAGATCCACGGCGCCAACACCTATCTGCTTCAGCAGTTTTTTTCGCCGCACGCCAATCGGCGCAGCGATCAGTGGGGTGGATCGTTGGAAAACCGTGCCGCGTTCCCGATTGCCGTACTCGAGGAAGTGCAGGAGATCGTACGCCGCAACGCATACCGTCCGTTTTCCATCGGCTATCGGCTATCGCCGGAAGAGGTGGAGGAACCGGGCATCACGCTGGACGACACGATGCAGCTTGTGGAGGGTCTGGTTGCATGCCGGCCCGACTGGCTCCATATCTCAACCGGCAACTACTTCGCCGGAAGCATCCGCAATCCGAACGACCGCACCCCGCGCGCAAAGGCCATCGCACAGCGTGTTGCGGGCAGGGTTTCGGTGATCGCTGTGGGCTCGGTGGTAACGCCGGGCGAGGCTTTGCATGTACTGAACGATGGGCCGGACATGGTGGCGCTGGGCAGAGCTTTGATAATGGAGCCGGACTGGGCCTTGAAAGTCCTTCAGCATGAGGAGGAAACCATCAATACATGCCTGCCCGCCACCGGCGCCGACATCCAGTTGCAGATCCCGCCCCGCATGTATCGCAAACTTCTTGGCCGTCCCGGCTGGCTTCCACTTTGCCCGGGCAGCGAGCCAACTTCCGACCTGAACGGCAGCCCTGTTGGTCGTCCGGCAACCGCGTAATCCATTACGCTCCGGCATCACCCCCGTGTTATCCGGCTGTTACCTTATCTGTATATTTATCCGTTTTCCAAAAACGGACGCGTGCTATGAATGAACAGGCGACAATCGTTGCAGAGAAGCCGCGGCGCAAGCGGCGGTGGTTCTGGTACCTCGGGATTGGTTTTCTGGTACTGATCGTTTGGCAGGTTGTGTCGTGGCTTACACCGGTGCCGGCTCCGCTGGCGTCGGCCGCCGCCGTTACCGACAAGGTGTACGAGGCCGTGTATTCCGACGAGATCATGAAGCGCGCGGCCGAGCTGCCTGCCGACGTCAACATCCTTGTTGTGGGGCTCGACAACCGCCTGGCTTCACACGACAACCATGCTGATGCCATCCACCTGATCTGTATCCATACAAAGGATTCGGTGTCCGCGCAGATCATCTCGATCCCACGCGGCACCGAAGTATCCGGATACGGGATCACCGATGACCTGTCGTTCATGGCCAATGTTCGCGCCTTGAAGGGGCGCAACACGTTCATCAAGGCCGTTTCGCGCCTTACCGGCAAGAAGGTGAACTACTATGTGGAGGTCACCTTCAGCCAGGTGATGGGCGTGCTGGAATTGCTGGGTTACAAGGATCCCGCCACCGCGCTCCAGTTTCTGCGGCATCGCAAGTCGTATGCGCTGGGTGATGTGCAACGCAGCTACAATCAGGGCAAGTTCATTCGCACACAGATCATTCGCCGCGCCGATCTGCTTACCGGCGCCAAGGGCGACCTGCTTATGCGCATGGGGCTTGGCATGGTGGACACCGATCTGGATCTCAACACCGTGCAGGCCATCGTGTATCTGCTGAAGGAACGCAACGCCCTGAATGACCAGCGGATCTCGCAGACGATGAAGCCCAAGATCAATCTGGCCCGGCTGGACAGCGTTGCCATCCCCGAGCCCGATGAGATGCAGGAGGCCGTAAGCAAGCTGGTGCGCCGCACCGGCGACCAGATCGACGACCTTGGGCGCTACAACCCGTATCCCCGTATCAACGAAGTTATCTCGCGCGCCGAGCAGCAGAAATCCGCTCGTGCCGCGCTTGCGATAATCGAGCCGGTATACGAACAAAAGGCATGGCTGCAGGTACAGGAGCGCCCGCAACGCCAGGAGCTGCGCGACCGTGTTGAAAACGTGCTGATCCGCGCCTACACCGAAACAAACAAGCAGGACAAGATTTCGGTGGTGAAGAAGTACATGACCGAGGAGCGCCAGGCGTTTCAGGACATCGAGCGCGAGGCACGGAGATTCAGCTACGGCAGGCGCCCCGGGGTACACAAGAAGGAAGGCGGCACATCGCTTGACCCCGTGGCCGCCGCACGCGCCAAGCAGGATGAAATCGGGCAGAAGCAGACGCGTATCGAGCCGCAGGCCCCGTCGGAGAACAACGCGGCCGCCACGCGACCGGCACAGAATACCGATGCCCAGCAGCCAGCAGCCAACGGCACGGTGGAGGGGAACACAACCGCTCCGCATGATGGCCCGCAAGTGCAGCCGTTGAACCCGGATGCATCGCACCACGATGCTCCGAACACGAACGAAACCCCGAAATCCGAGACACCGAAGTCGGAAGCACCCAAATCATCCGAGGCTCCACGCTCGGAAGCGCCGAAGTCGGAAGCGCCCAAGCACGAGGTAACACAGGCCCAGCCGAAGCATACCACGCCCGTCACACGCACGGCACCAAACGCCAGAAACCTTGGCGCCACGCCAACGGCGGCGAAGTCCGGAACGCGAACCGCGACAGGCAACGCAGCCGCAACACGAAGCGGAACGACGGCAACGAAGAAGCCGGCGACCACCAAGCCCGCGAACGGCAAGGCCACAACGGCGAAGGGCGCACCGGCGAAAGGCACGCCGGCAAAGGCATCCACGGCCAAATCGGGCGCCGGGAACAATCAGGTGCGCGTCCACCCGATCGCACCAAACGGCAACCGGTAAGCAAAGCCGCGGGCGTGAGGCATGGAGCCAGCAGACGGCGGATTGAGCAGCATTCAGCAAGGGGGAACCGCGTATGTGGTTCCCCCTGTGTCTTTTAACGGCCACACATCGGCACCATACTTCGGCGTTCATCTTCTGGCTGGCATCGCTGTAGCACCCACGCCGGATATTGACCCAGGCCGACATCAGCAGCATCGTTGACACCGCGCAGCGCCCAACGGCCCATCCATCGGCTATCGGCCGCCAACAACACGCACACGGCGGAGGCGGCACGCAATCCATTGCCGGCTCCGAACCAGCCAGAGCCCGTAATGCACAGGCCCCGATGCCGTTGTGGCATCGGGGCCTGTGGTTCGTTCCGGTTGCTTGGGATCGCGATGCGTTCAAGCAGACACGATCAGCGGCCCGGCACGATCTCGATCACCACCGTGCGGTTGTAGTACCGCTGCTCCGGCAGATTGTTGTTGAACGGCGAACGCCGCTCGTCCTCACCAAACCCGTACGTGTCGAACGTTACGGACTTGCCCGCCTTCGTCAGCTCGCGCGTAAGGATCTTCTGCACTTCCTCGGAGCGGCGCTGCGAAAGCTTCTGATTGTAGTCCGGATCGCCGGTGACATCGGTGTGACCGTGGATGATCACCGACGCTCCGTTCGTAATCGCCGGCGCAACGGTGTTCACAAGGAAGTCCTCGTAGGTCTGCACGGTCTTCGAGTCATCGAACTCGAACAGGATCGAATACCGCGTGCCGGTCTGCTCCTCATCGGCATCGGCGCGCACAAGACGGAACTCGTGCTCCGGCGATTCCACGCTCTTCCCATCCTTGGTGGTCGCCACGATCTTCGACGTAAAACGTGCGTCGCGACGGCCGCCGAGCAGCGACTTCGAGTCGATCCGCGCCATGGTTGTGCCCCGATACGGGCCAAACGTCTGCTTGGCGCCATCACGATCGGTCACCTCCACATTCCAGAAAGCGATGTCGTCGCGCTCCGGGATCGATACCACGATGTCGTTGTCGATCGGCTCCTCCTGCACGGAGTTGATCGTCACCGGCTGCATCAGATCGGCGGGGCTGCCTTCGATCTCCACACGATAATTCTCGGCATCAACCAGACGGCGATCCTCGCCGCGCGAAGCGCCCGAGCCGGACTTATGCGTTGGCATCGCGGTGCCCTGCGTGGTGATACGCTTGGCATCGATACCGAACGTGGTCACCAGATAATCCTTCACGTTGTCGGCCATCTGCTTGCCGGCAGCCACATTGCCGTTGGCCGATCCGGTAAGCTTCACCGTTGCCGAGGGGTTGCGCCGCAGGCGATCGCCGAACACGTTGATCACGTTGTAGTACACCTCCATCTGCCTGCGCGAACGCATCTGCATGGCATCGGCGCCACCGGTTTCCACCGTGGGCTTCACAAGCTGATCCTCGTGGAACGCCTCGGCCGATTCGGGCCTGCGATACCGCGCCGGCAGATCGGTGGATGCCGAATCGAAGAAGACATAGTTCCGCATCGGGAACGTCTCGTTCAGACGCCGGCTGTCGGTTACCACGTTCGGAGCACGCACCGAGAAATCGGTGCTTGGCGGCCCGTCAGGCGTTTCGGTATCCTGCGTGATCGTGCCGAACTTCAACTGCAACCCGGCACGGATGCTGTTAACCTTGAAGGTGTTTTCACCGGCGGGATCATCAAGCAGATCCTGCGTGAAATGGAACTGCGCAAACGGTGTCAGCAGCATCTGCGTTGTGGACTTCGGATCGCTCAGGGCGATGTCGTAGCCCAAACCAGCCTGCCCGCCGAACACCAGGCTGCGAATGTTGGGGAAGTCACCCGATTGCGCCACGGCCACCGGCGGCGGCACCGACGATTGGTCCATCGCCGTATAGTCAAAACTCTTGGCAACCAGGATGCGAAAACTTGGGCCAAGCATCAGGTGGAAGAACTTGTTGCCCAGATTCAAACGGATATTGGGCTCAACCGTAACGTATGCCACATGGGCATCAAGCGTTTCGTCGGTACGCGTAACAACACCATCGGTAAGGCTTTGCTTGGTATCGAACCCGATGCTGCGGTTGTCGTAACCCACCATCAGATTACCGCCGAGCAGATCACCCGAGTTATACTCCAGAATGCCGCCCAGAGCAAGGCCAAGCCCGGAGCCCGCGTCAAAGCCGGTTGTATCGGCAAGGTTGGAAAGAAGCCCGTTCCCTGTTGTGTGTATTGCGCCGCTGAACATGTTGTAGTTGGCTCCGCCATACACGCCGTACCACCAATGGGGCCAGCGTTCGCCGGTCTCCTGAGCCGAGGCGCCGTTCGCGCCAATCACGCCAATTGCGATTGCTGCCGGCAGAAGAGTCCGGATAAACGAACGTATATGCATATGGTTTTCCTCCAGGATGTGAATGCCGATGGGATGGTGCGACGACGTAAACAACACATTGCCGTAGCATGTACTGTGGATATCGCGGCACGATAATAGAACGGTTGGGCCTGAGGGATCGTTAGGCCTTTGCGTGGTAGCACGAACAATCGCACTGCCCGTTACTGCTTGCCCCACCCAAGGTCGCCACTCGACCATCAGCATGTGGTATCAGGTTGCAACGTCGGCCCAGGCCGCGCAACCGGGCAACATGGGAGCATCGCCATCGTAATGACGCATCCCACCGCTCGTTGTAAACGCCGGAACTTACCGCAATCCCAACGAACCGGAAACGCCGGCATGGCACAATAACCGGTTCGCGCACTATGCCAAGGGGGCAATCACGCTTTCGCGATTGCCCCCCCGAATGGAAACTCTGTATTTGAAACCCCGCGCCTGAGATCGCGGCAGGTTACACGGTTGCAAGCAATCCGCTCACCGCCTCGCGCTCTTCCTCAAGCTCCTTCACCGAAGCCATGAACTTTTCCTGGCCGAAGGCATTGTGCTCAACACCCTCAACAACGGTCCACGATCCATCGGCATTGGTGCGCACCGGGAAGCCGATAAGCAGCCCTTCCGGCGTACCGTACTCGCCCTTGGAGCAAACGGCCACCGAGTGCCAATCGCCCGCCGGTGTTGGGTTCAGCAGCGAAACAACCGTATCGATTGCCGCGTTGGCCGCCGAGGCCGCCGAGCTAAGCCCGCGCGCCTCGATAATCGCGGCACCACGCTTCTGGACGGTTGCGATAAAATCACCGCGCAGCCAATCGTGATCGGTGATCAGCTCGGTAGCCGGCGTGCCGCCGATACGCGTGTTGTAGAAGTCCGGGTACTGCGTTGAGGAGTGATTACCCCAGATCGCAAGGTTCGTTACCTCAGCCACCGGCCGGCCGGCCTTGTGCGCAAGCTGCGACATGGCACGGTTCTGGTCCAGACGCGTCATCGCGAAGAAGCGATCGCGCGGGATGTCCGGCGCGCTGTTCATGGCAATCATGGCATTGGTGTTGCAGGGGTTGCCAACCACCAGCACGCGCGCATCGGAAGCGGCGTTGTCGTTGATGGCACGGCCCTGCAGCGTGAAGATGCCGCCGTTGATGTTCAGCAGATCGCTCCGCTCCATCCCGGCCTTGCGCGGAACCGAGCCGATCAGCAGCGCCCAGTTCACGTCCTTGAAGCCCACGTTGATATCCGATGTCTGCACGATGTCCTGCACAAGCGGGAACGCGCAGTCCTCGATCTCCATCACCACACCCCTCAGCGCGTTCATCGCCTGCGGGAGTTCGATCAGGTTCAACGATACTTTCGTGTCGGGACCGAACATCTGCCCCGAGGCGATCCGGAACAGGATCGCGTAGCCGATCTGGCCGGCGGCGCCGGTTACGGCAACTCGAACATGCTTGCTCATTGAGGTGTTGGTTAGATGCGTATGAGTGTTATCGATTCCAAAGCGTATGAAGGCTGCTAAGATACCGAAACGTCGGTTTCCCAGCCGATGCTTTTCGTTTGCGGATTGTGACCGTCGGCCACCTGGCTGTGGCTACTGGAACGAGCGCCAGCCACGCAGATTGGCGATGTCGATCTCGACAACCGGATACCGATGTGAAATCCGGTGGCGCCGCACCCACTCGACCATCCCGGCAAGCGAGGTCGCGGCCAGATCAATCCTGCCGATGGCGCAGTCGCTGGCATCGATGTCGTAACAGAAGTACCACCAATACCGGCCCGACGTGGCTATCACGTGAATCACCGTCCCGAACTCGTGGAAGTGGGTATAAAATCGATTCGACATCGAGATATGCCGGTCCTCCTCATCAGGATCGCGTTCGGTGATAACCGCGCGAAGGTCCACGTAGTTGATGTAGCAGTTCAGCACATCAACCGACACGAACTCCAGAAGCGCGCCGGGCGGGAAGATGTCATCGGTCAGCAGCCCGGGCGTGGGTTGGCTGATACGCCGGCCGAACAGATCGCCCTCGGGGCCGGTGGCACGGTTCGTGGTATCCCGGCCCGGCGCATCGCCGCCCCGCGAGGCGCCATCACGTATCGCCGATTCGGCACGCGGCACATCCGATCGCCCACCGTCGGGACGCCCGCCATCAGGACGCCCACCGTCGGGGCGGTCACCGTCGCGGCGCGGCGCACCGGCATCGGAGGCAGCGGCAATCGAGGATGGTATGTGACGTGTTGCGCGCATATGCAAAGCCCGCTCGGCGCATGGATTTCGTGCGGGAGATCGGGAGATGAAAGTAACCAATGCTCCCCAGAGAACCACATACCCAACCGTGCCCATCTGCAACACCTGGCACAGTCCATACCCTGCTTTTTTTGAAGCGACGGTAACCATTCGGTGCTTCGCCGGGTTCTTCCTGTGGCCGGCCTTCGTTCCGAGTGATTCGGCAACGGCCAGCCAGTCCCTTCGGATCATCCCCGGCATTCATGGCCCGTGCATGGCCGTGCAATGACTGCGGGATCGGATTGTGCAGCCGTCGTGGCTGCTGCTCGCGCGGGCGCCCCATACCCCGCAAACATTTGGCCGGTGCATGGCCATGCAAAAGCAGCAGGACGGCATCTGGTTCACCGGGCGTTCGTCCCCGAACGCTCGCACAGTGCATGGCAACTCGTGCATTGCGTGTTCACCACGTGCATTCTCACCGATCCACGTTCTCGTTGTGCATGGCGAGTTCAGGGAATCATCGACTTCGATATTCGTTGAACTAATTACAGGAGCCATCATGTGGTTTCGCACGCTTACTGCCTTGGCGGTACTGGCAATACTTGCCTGTTCGTCGGCCGTGGCGCAGGTATTCCCACCGGCTGTACAGACGCCGTGGAACAGATACCTGGCAACACGGATCCCCGACGCTTACGTACCGATCATAGGCAAGCCGGGAACAACGCTGATAGCGAACAGTTCCACGGCCACCAGCACGCAGGTCTTTAACCTGAGCCTTCCGTTCAACTTCAACTTCATCAACACCAACTACACGGCTGGTTTTGTGATGAAGGTTGGCGCGAACGGCTACATCTCGTTCGGATTGTCGAGCGCTTCGGGTGTGCCGGATCTCAGCACAGCCGGGGCAACGCAATGCATCATGCCGTACTGGAGCGACGTTCAGCCGCTGAACACGCCCGAAGGCGGTATCTACTGGCGCGTGGACGGCGTTACGCCGAACCGCATCCTCACCGTCGAGTGGCGCGTGCAGGGTGTGAACGCCCCGGTGCGTAACCCGGGCCAGTTCCAGGCCAAGCTGTACGAGGGAAGCAACAAGATCGAGTTCTTCTACAGCGGTAACTCGGTTGATCGCTCGACCAACTATCCCACAACCGGCGCGGCCATCGGCCTGAAGAACTCCGGCTTCCCGGCTTCGCCGTTCCCGGCATCGGGCAACGACGCCGAGAAGTTCCTGATCACGCTGGACCCAACAGCCGTCCCCGACACCATCGCTCTTACGCGCACGCGTCACGGCCTGGTGAACGTCCTGTGGCCGTGGGGTGGCGTGTGGTTCCAGACACAGACACCCGAGACCTACGCCAACTGGCCGAACGATATCGGCCTTGCGGGCGTTGTGTCGCCGTACTTCCATTATTCATTCCCGCGTTCTGGCGGGCAGCGTATCGGCTTCCGATTCACGGCGGTCGATAACGATGTGGCACCCGATTCGGCGATCTACAGTCCGGATCGTCCTGGCAATGTCTACCCGAAGAACTCCACGTTCCAGATCTCCGGCAGGTTCCGCAACCTGGGCGCCAACTCGCGCACCAACGTACCGGTGTTCGCCGATGTCTATCGTGGCAATACGCTGCTGGCCAGCTTCACGGGCACGGCATTCCCGGCACCAACAGCGCAGAACGGCACCTCGACGGTGACGTTCGGCATCATCAACTCGGGCATCACGGCGCGTTCGGGCAAGTTCACGCTGCGCATATACTCCAACCTGAGCTCCCCGGTGGATCAGGATCGCACCAACGACACACTGTATTCCACATTCTATGTTTCGCACGACAATGATTGCCGTGCCTTTGGTGTGATCCAGCCGACCACGTTCACACCGCAGTTGCCATCGGTATATCCGGTTGGCGTTCCGATGGTACCGGAAATCCGGTTCCAGAACATCGGCACATTCCCACAGACCAACGTGCCTGTTGGATTCCAGATCTACAACAGCTCGTGCATCCCCATCTACACCGGCACGGGCACGGTGCGCGGCGCGTGGAATACGCTGGAGTTCCGCGATGTCGTGTTCGATGGTGGGTTCACACCAACCGAGCCGGGCGATTACTACATCAAGGTATTCAGCAATCTCGCCAACGATGACGATCGCCTGAACGACACACTGCAACCATGGCCGTCGTGTGGCACGCCGTTCACGGTCCGCTACGAGATCGAGCTGGAGGCTCGTCCGGCCGGCCTTACGCCCGGCGTGCTTCCGGATATCAACGGCGACTACCCCGACGCCCGGCCGATCAACCTGCGCGTTGCGTTCCGCAACAATGGCATCATCGACGCCACCAACGTGCCGGCCAGAATCGAGATCCGCAAAGGCGGCTGCGACACAATTCGTGATCCCGTGGTGTTCCGCCGCTCCATGATCGTGACTACCGTGCCGGGCGAAGCCTCGGGCAACGGTACCACGGTGTATGCCGACGCGGGCGTTTTCGTTCCGCAGAACGGGCCGGGTATCTACTGCATCTCGGTCACCATTACCGATCCACAGGATCCCCTGGCAACCAACAACACCACGCAGTGGATCTTCACGGTGAAGCCGCGCCTTGTTGGCACCATCTACGTTGGTGTCGGCGAGCGCTATCGCACCATTCAGGAAGCCAACGACTCGCTGTATCGCTACGGCGTCGGTGGCAATGTCGACTTCAAGCTGGTTGACGACCAGTACATCGTGCGCCCGAACAACAACGACATCACGCTGCCGGCCCTCGATGGTCGTGGCGATGTGCTCGGTGCTGGCCCGAACGCACGCATCACCTGGATGCCGGTTGCCGGCAAGACCAACGTCGACGTCATCCTGAAGTCGCCCTCGGGCATCGGCATCATCTACGGTCAGCGCGACACGCTGAACCCGACCGGATATCAGACATGGGATGGCGGCCCGAACCGCATCATGCGATTCCTGATGGACACGGCCGGACCGGTTGCGCCCACCAAGGCCATTCCGTTCTTCCTGTCGATCGGCGCCTCGAACTTCACGATCAAGAACGTCCGGATCGAGCCTCGCTCGCTCTCGCTCGGCCTGAAGGCCTCGGCCCTCACGCTGCCGCTGGTGACGTACAACCGTTCGGACAACAAGTTCACGTACGATCGTGACGACGCGCCGGCGCTGGCTCTCAGCTCGGCCATCCTTGTTCGCAACACGCCGCCGTTCGATGCGGCCGGCAACAATCCGTTCATCGGTCCGCGTACGCGCGACACGCTGCGCAACCAGAACAACTCGTTCGACAACAACATCATCCGGAACTTCGCCTTCGGTATCACGTCGGTGGGCGCCGGACCGTTGTACCGCAACGGTGATGCCGCGTTCGTCGAGTACAGCAACCAGAACAACAGCTACGCCAACAACACGATCGAGGATGTCACGCGCGCCGGTATTGCACTGGTGTTCGAGAAGAACTCGGCGGTGACCAACAACACGATCCGTCGCGTTGTGAACACCACGTCGGTGCAGCATGCGGTTGGTGTGTGGTTGAGCGCTGGTGGCCGTACCGGTGTTGATACGTTGAAGAACCGTGGGTACAGCGACAACATCCGCGTCGATCGCAACCGCATCTACGGTGTGAACGCATCGCAGGGCAACGGTGTGGCGATCTGGGCGGAGACGGTTGAGAACGTGTTCACGACGCTTTCGCGCGTGTACCGCTTCCCGGCCAACGGCGCCTCGAACTACTCGATCTGGAACAACATGGCGTGGAACTACGCCGGCCAGACCGGTGGCGCGGGCACGGGTCGCACCGCGGGTGTTGGCCTGACGATGAACGGCGACACGCGCATTGACTTCGTGACAACCGGCAACCGGGTGGAGAACAACACGTTCTACAACCTGATCGCCGGCACGGCCGCGGAGTTCGGCGTGGTTGCCCAGCGTGCGCAGGGTTCGATCCGCAACAACATCTTCGGCTTGGTGTCGCTGACGACCAACCCGATCGCTGTTGGCCTTGCCGGCCCGGACCTGATGACGAAGGTAAACCTGGACTACAACCTCTACTGGGTGCCGAACGGCTCGGTGGGCGCGATGTCGAACCTGTCGACGAACGGGTTCAACATCCCATCGCCGCCGGTGGGTCGTACGCTGAACCAGTGGCGCGCGTTGAGCGGTCTGGATGCGTATTCGCTGGAAGGCAACTTCCTTGGTGAGTTCGTCTCGACGACGCCTGGTGCGGAAGATCTTCACATGAAGAACAACATCACCGGCTCGTGGGCGAACAATCGCGGCGTGAACATCGCCGGGCTGACGACGGACGTTGATGGTGATCCTCGTGGATCGGCCGGTGTGCTGGGTCGTTACGACATCGGCGCCGACGAGTTCAACGGTGTGATCCGCAACAACGACGTTCTGGCCGAGGACATCCTTGCTCCGTTCGGATACCGTGCCCCGACGGGCCAGTATTCGGATGCCGAGTACATGATGATCGACCAGTCGGTGCCGGTGTCGGGTCGCTTCCGCAACATGGGCGGTCTGCCGCAGACGGCGAACGTGGTGAACCTGACGGTTGACTACTGGAACGGCGTCAGCTGGTCGAGCACGGGCACGACGCTTCAGCAGACGGCGGCGTTCAACGTGGCGGAAGCCAAGACGGTGAACTTCGGAACGTTCACACCGCGTACGCTTCTGCAGTACGGTGTCAACGACGGGTTCTACGGTCTGAACCCGAACGTGACGCCGATCTACCGATTCCGGATCACGAGCGGCACGGATGACTTCGCCGGCAACAACACGTACGAGAAGCTGGTACGCTTCTACGTGCGTCGGAGCGATCGTTACGCGATCGTGTCGGTGGAGGGTCGCCAGGTGGCGATGCCGGCCGATCCGTTCGGCAAGGCGAACAAGTTGAACACGGACACGCTGCTTGCGGCGCTGGACTCGATCAACTGGGAGCGTGCCGACGGGACGCAGCTTGAGGACTTCGATCTGTTCGACCGCGACAAGTGGCCGAAGGAAGACCTGAACTTCAAGCCGTGGCGGATCGTGATCTGGGCGCAGGGCGCCGAGGTTCAGGGCATGGAGCCGGAGGAGCGCGCAGCTCTGAAGGTGATGCTCGACAGCCGCGACATGTACAACCGGTCGAACCTGATCATCGCAGGCCAGGACATCGCCCGGATCCACGACGTACCGTTGACGATCTCGAACGGCCAGGTGGCCGATCAGGACTTCGTGCGGAACTACCTGCGCGCCGAGTATCGTGCGCTGACGGCGCCGACGCCGTACAGCAACCGCGCGATCAAGGGCGTGGGCATCAACGCCGGGAAGTTCGAGCAGATCATGCCGACGGGTGTGGCGGGCGACAACGCTCCGGCCCCGCAGGTGGTGCGTCCGACAACGGGCGACGGTATCGCTCGCGCAACGCATTACTACTACCAGCAGACGTTCGGCTCGTACACGGACTCGGCCTCGGGTGTCGTGACGGCCGCAACGAAGCGGAACGTGGTGTACTACGCGCAGGATTGGCGTCACTACGGCCGGTTCAACTTCGAGGCGGATCGGTCGGGCGCGCAGCGGTTGCTGCTGTCGGGCCTTGACTTCGTGAAGCACTACGAGGGAGTTGTTCCGGTGAAGGTGGCATCGTTCGACGCGTACCAGTCTGGCAAGAGCGCGGTGAAGGTGGACTGGACGACGAGCGAGGAAGTGGACGTAGCAGCGCTGGAGATCGAGCGTACGGAGATCGAGCGGACGCCGCAAGGTGTTCGCGAGGGTCTGTACACGGTGATCGAGCGGAAGACGCCGGCGGGCAGTGCGACGAAGGGTGCGAAGTACAGCATCGTGGACGCGAATGTCCAGGGTGGTGTGGAGTACCGTTATCGCCTGGTGAGCGTTGGTGTAGACGGCTCGCGCACGGTGGATGCGTACGACGAGGTGAAGGTGACGGGTGCGACGGAGGCCGCCGGGTTTACGCTGAAGATCCAGCCGAACCCTGTGCGGAGCACGGCCCGCGTGGAACTTCGTTTGCCGGAGGCAATGAAGGGCCGGGTGGAGCTGTACAGTGCGGACGGTCGCCTTGTGGAAGTACTTGCCACGGGCGAGCTGAGCGCGTCGACGAGCCTTGAGCTGAACGTGGAGGGTCTGGCCAGCGGCCAGTACACGATCCGCGTGGCCACGGCCGCGGGTACGGAACTGACCCAGAAGCTGACCGTGACGAAGTAATCACGGTCGGATAGCGACGATAGATAGGCCCCTCCCGGGAAACCGGGAGGGGCCTTTTCTTTACATACGCCACCAACGAAGCGCTGCCACCAGGCAGTTGCAATCCGCAGCCAGTGTAACCTTGCCCAACGCCGTTCGGGGCCGTAAATTCGCGAGTAAAAATTGCTCGCATCAACTTCCGCGCCCTACCTCATCAACGATGACATTCGGGAGCTACCGAAGCTCTCGGTACGCCATCTCCTCGGCATTTCCGAGCTAACCCGCGAGGACATTCTCAACATTTTCCAGACCGCGTTCAGAATGCGGGAGGAGTTGCTGCGCCCGCGCCATCACAGCGCGCTGCTTCGCGGCAGAACGGTGGTGAACCTGTTCGCCGAGAATTCCACGCGCACGCGATCCAGCTTCGAGCTGGCCGAGCGTCGGCTGGGGGCAACCGTGCTGAATTTTTCGGCGGAGTCCAGCTCGTTTGCGAAGGGTGAGACGCTGCTGGATACCGTACGGAATATCGAGGCAATGCATGTTGATGCCATTGTCATTCGTCATAGTGCGGCACGGGCGCCATGGTTTCTGGCCGAACGTTGTGGGTCGGTGTTTGTGAATGCCGGCGACGGGCGCCACGAACATCCCACACAGGCGCTGCTTGATGCGCTGACGCTGCATGAGCTGTGGGGCAGTGGGCCTGGCGCGTTCGAGGGGAAACGCATTACGATTGTCGGCGACATTCTGCATGGCCGTGTGGCGCTTTCCAACATCTACACGTTGCAGCGCCTTGGCGCCGAAGTGGGCGTTTGCGCGCCGCCAACACTGATGCCGCGCGGCATCGAGCATCTTGGTGTAGCCCGGTTCCACCGCCTGGAGGAAGCCATCGAATTCTCCGACGCTTTGAACATGCTGCGTATTCAGCGCGAACGCCAGGACGGCGGGTTCTTCCCCTCGGTAAGCGAATACAGCCGCCTGTTCGGTCTGAACCATCGCAGGCTGGGCACGCTCCGGAAGCATCTGGTGATACTCCATCCCGGCCCTATCAACCGCGGCATCGAGCTGGACAGCGAAGTGGCCGATGGTCCGTATTCGCTGATCCTGAAACAGGTGGAGAACGGTGTGGCCGTGCGAATGGCAACCCTTGGAATGCTGTTGGGCGCCGATGATAACCGGGCGATACAGCGGTAGTTGCAGTGCATGGGGCCGGCGCAATGTTGCGGCTGCATCTGAGCCATGCGATCCGATGATGTGATGCCGGGCCGGCCGCTCGACGATGTGAAACGGAGATACAGGAACGATCCGATGATGAACGACGAGAATCAGAGAATCAATGCGACGCTTGATGCCAACTGGCAGCAGGCCCTGCAACAAAGAATTATCGAAACCGCGGACGAGTATCACTACATTGCCGAGGACCAATGGCAACAAGTGCTCGAGCTCGACCCGGTGAACGATGAACTGGCGTTCGAGTTCCGCCGCCTTACGCGTGCCGCGCTCCAGTTCTACTTCCGCGCCTACCTCGTGCTCGATCTGGTGGAAACCGACTCCGAACAGGAGTTCGAGCAGATTCTTGAAATCGTCACCGAGCAGCATTCCGAGCTTGCTGAGTTCCTTGTGAAGAACGAGGTCGCCAGTGTGCTCGACGAGGAGTCCACCGCGAATCTTTCGCAAGTGTACTCCGTGGCCGAGGCCGTGCGCACGATTGTCCTGGAACTGTCCAATCAGCTGGCGTCCACGCTTGCCAGCCGCTTTGCGGCGGAGTAATCCGCCGATTCCCGCGACGTTGACAACCAAACATCCGTTTACCATTCGCTATCGATGCCCAAGCGTACCGACATCAAATCCGTCCTGATCCTTGGTTCGGGTCCTATCGTAATTGGCCAGGCCTGTGAGTTCGATTATTCCGGAACGCAGGCCTGTCGTGTGTTGAAAGAGGAGGGATTGCGGGTGATCCTTCTGAATTCGAACCCGGCGACCATCATGACCGATCCGGAGATGGCCGACGCCACCTACGTGGAGCCGATCACGCCTGAGTTTCTGGAAAAGATAATCGCTCGCGAACGGCCCGACGCGATTCTCCCGACAATGGGTGGGCAAACCGCGCTGAACGTTGCCGTGGCGGCGGCCGAAAGCGGCGTGCTCGAGCGCTACGGTGTTGAGATGATCGGCGCCAATCTGGAATCGATCAAGAAAGCCGAGGATCGCGAGCTGTTTCTGGAAGCGATGAAGCGCGCCGGCCTTGACATGGCCCGCGGCGGCTTTGTCGAGACCATGGAGGAGGGGCTTGCGATTGTTGAAACGGTTGGCTTCCCCGCGATCATCCGCCCGTCGTTTACGCTTGGCGGTTCAGGCGGCAGCATCGCCTACAACATGGAGGAGTATCGCGAGAAACTTCGCCTGGGGTTGAACGCCTCGCCGGTACACCGGGTGTTGGTGGAGGAGTCGGTGATTGGGTGGAAGGAGTACGAGTTGGAGGTGATGCGCGACCGCAAGGACAACGTCACCATTATCTGCTCGATCGAAAACTTCGATCCGATGGGTGTGCATACGGGTGACTCGATCACCTGTGCCCCGGCGCAGACGCTCACCGACCGCGAGTATCACCGTATGCGCGATGCCGCTATCCGGATCATGCGCGAGATTGGTGTGGATACGGGCGGCTCGAACGTCCAGTTCGCGCACAATCCGCGCGACGGTCGCATGCTTGTGATCGAGATGAACCCGCGTGTGTCGCGATCCTCGGCGCTGGCCTCGAAGGCCACCGGATTCGCCATCGCCAAGATCGCGGCCAAGCTTGCCATCGGCTACACGCTCGACGAAATCCCGAACGACATCACACGCCTTACGCCGGCCAGCTTCGAACCCACGATCGACTACGTGGTGGTAAAAATCCCTCGTTGGGATTTCCAGAAGTTCAAGGGGGCCGACGATGAGCTGGGCGTTCAGATGAAGTCCGTTGGCGAGGCGATGGCCTTTGGTCGCACGTTCAAGGAAGCACTGCAGAAAGCCATCCGCTCGATGGAGCAGGATCGGTATGGTTTCGGCGGCGACGGAAAGGCGCGTTATGCCATCGAGGCAATGAGCGATGCCGAGAAGGAGGCAGCGCGTGCCGAAACCTTGCGCCGCCTGGCGAAGCGCACGTCGGAGTCCGTATTCGAGGTCCACGATGCATTGCGTCTGGGCATCCCGATTGCGGAGATCGCCACGATTGCCGGCTACGATCCCTGGTTTCTTGATCAGATGCTTCAGATCGTGGAAGCCGAGCTGGAGTTGCGCGCCGCCGCGCCCACGTTTGATGCGCTGGCCGCCGATGCCAGGCGTGCGCTGATATGGGATGCAAAGCAACGTGGTTTCAGCGACCGGCAGCTTGCACACCTTCTGGGCAGAAACGAGCTGAGTATCCGTGCGTTGCGCCACGAGCTTGGCGTGTTGCCGGTGTACAAAACCGTCGACACATGCGCCGCGGAGTTCCAGGCCTTCACGCCCTACCATTACTCCACATACGAGATCGAGAACGAGTCCATCCGCAGCGAACGGCCCAAGGTGATCATCCTGGGCGGCGGCCCAAATCGCATCGGCCAGGGCATCGAGTTCGATTATTGCTGCGTGCATGCGGTGATGGCCATCCGGGAGCAGGGGTACGAGGTGATCATGATCAACTGCAATCCCGAAACGGTTTCCACGGACTACGACACAACCGACAAGCTCTACTTCGAGCCGCTCACCTTCGAGGACGTGATGAACGTTGTGGAGCACGAGCAGCCGGTTGGCGTGATTGTGTCGTTCGGCGGCCAGACTCCGTTGAAGCTCGCCAAGTCGCTGGAGGGTGCGGGGGTTCGCATCCTGGGCACGTCGTCGGAGGGGATCGACCTTGCCGAGGATCGTCAGCGATTCGGCGACCTGATCACACGCCTGGGAATACCGGCCCCTGCGTGGGGAACGGCAACCAGCGAGGATGAGGCCATCGATGTTGCCGAGCGAGTTGGATATCCAGTGCTGGTACGCCCCAGCTACGTGCTTGGCGGCCGGGCGATGGAAATCTGCTACCGTGCCGAGGGTGTGCGCCAATACATGCGGACGGCCGCGCAGGTGTCGCCCGATCATCCGGTGTTGATCGATCATTTTCTGGAAAAGGCGTTCGAGTTCGATGTTGATGCCGTATGCGACGGGGCCGACGTAGTGATCGGCGGCATCATGCAGCATATCGAGGAGGCCGGCATTCACTCCGGCGATTCCAGTTGTGTGCTGCCACCATACAACATCACGCGGGCGCAGTACGAGACGTTGATTGACTACACCAAGAAGCTGGCCCGGGCGCTATCGGTGGTCGGCTCGCTGAACATCCAGTTCGCGATGCAGCGCGGCATTGTCTACGTGCTGGAGGTGAACCCCAGGGCCAGCCGCACCGTTCCGTTTGTGAGCAAGGCCACGGGTATTCCGATGGCAAAGGTTGCCGCGAAGGTGATGGTTGGCGCGAAGCTTGCCGACATGGATCTGCGCGATATGCCGATGACGCTTGACCATGTTGCCGTCAAGGAATCGGTGTTCCCCTTCAACAAGTTCCCGCGCAGCTCGATGTTCCTTGGCCCGGAGATGCGTTCCACCGGTGAGGTGATGGGGATTGATTCGCGAACCGGGCTTGCGGTTGTCAAGGCCCGCATTGCCTCGGGCAATCGTCTGCCCACTTCCGGCGCATTGTTCGCCACGCTGTCCGACAACGACAAGCGGCCGCGTGTTGCCGAAACGCTCCGCGGCTTTGCCGAGCTGGGCTTCACGATTCTGGCGACCGACGGTACCAGTAGTTTCCTGAACGAGCAGGGGATCCCCAACACCAAGATCCTGAAGATTGCCGAGGGCGAACCCAATGTGCTGGATTACATCCGCAAGGGTGATGTGGGCCTGGTGATCAATACGCCGGCGGGTGAAGTTGCTCGTGAGGACGAAAAGAGGATGGGGGCGGTGTCGATGGAATACAAGGTGCCGTTTATCACGACGGCGTCGGCCGCCGCGGCCGCGCTGAGCGGTATCCAATCGCTGCGGGAACAGGAACTGGAAGTGTGTCCGTTGCAGGAGTGGTATCGCTAGGAAGCCGCCGTGCGGGGTTCCTTGGTGGGTCCCACAAAATTGGTTGCTCCGGCGGGCGGGCGCGTCCCGGGGGCGCGCCGGCCGCTGTGTTGTGCGAGCAGCGCTACATGGCCCGCCTGTCGGAATCAGTAGCATCGGCTCCACACTGGTTACGGCAAACACCAGTCGATCGGCTTGTGGCCCAGCCCCTGCAATGCCGTGTTGATGCCGCTGAACGGTTTGCTGCCCAAAAAGCCGTTGTGTGCCGATAGCGGCGATGGGTGTGCCGATATCAACACGCGATGTTTCGGCGATGTGATAAGCCGCTGCTTCTGTTTGGCGTGATTGCCCCACAACACAAATACCATCGGTACATCTCTGCCGGCAAGGGCTGCGATCACCGCGTCGGTGAACCGCTCCCACCCCCTGTTCTTGTGCGAGTTCGGTTGGTGAGCCCGCACGGTGAGCACGGTGTTCAGCAGCAACACGCCTTGCCGGGCCCAGCCGGATAGATCGCCGGAACGTGGGGTGGGGCAGCCGATGTCGGCAGCCAGCTCCTTGAAGACGTTGCGAAGCGATGGCGGGAAACGCTGGCCGTCGCGTACCGAAAAGCACAGGCCGTGCGCCTGCCCGGCATCGTGATACGGGTCCTGGCCCAGCAACAGTACCCGTGTGCCGGCAAACGACGAAAGGCGAAAAGCGTTGAAGACCTCGTCGGCGGGCGGGAACACCTCGTGCGCTGAGCGCTCGGCTGCCACAAACGCCTGGAGCGTTCGGAAGTACGACGCAGTTGTCTCCGGTTCGAGAACCCTGCCCCAGTCGGGTGGGAGAGCGTTTTCGTTTGCTTTCATGGGAATGATTTGTTGCCCGCGAAACACTGGCGCAGCGGGCCGGCGCAGTTTACAACCGCGGGTGATAAGCACGAAATTGAAAGCCATTCGTTCGACGAGTGCTTTGATATATAAGCAAATGCTTATATATTTGCCCATGGAGCGAGCAACACAATCCGATCAACTGTTCCGTGCCATTGCGGATCCAACCAGGCGTGCCATGCTGTTGCTGCTTGCCGAGGCCGACCGTTCGGCAAGCGATCTGGCGGCTCCGTTTTCGATGTCACAGCCCGCGATCTCGCAGCACCTGAAAGTGTTGCGCGATGCTGGATTGGTATCGGTGCAGCGGGACGGCCGCGAACGTCGGTATGCCCTGGAGCCCGCGTGTCTGAAGGATGTCTACGATTGGCTTGCGCACTTCGAGCGCTTCTGGAATCGGAAGCTTGATGCCCTGGGCCGTTACCTTGATACACTGTCATGAAACGCGATCTGGAATTCGAACGAATCTATCCGCATCCACCCGAACTGGTCTGGTTTGCCATTACCGACCGCGACGCGCTCGCCGAGTGGCTGATGCCCAATGACTTTAAGCCTGAAGTAGGGCATTCCTTTGAATTCCGAACCAAGCCCGCGCCGGGGTTCGACGGCATTGTGCGCTGCAGAGTGCTGGAGGTAGAGCCCCCCACGCGGCTGTCGTATACATGGGTTGGCAGTATGATCAACACCGTATTGACGTTCAACCTTGAGGCCGTGCCCGGCGGTACACGCCTGCATTTGAAGCAAACAGGGTATAGCGGCGTGCGGGCGGTGTTGGTAAGCCAGATCATGAAGAGAGGATTCACCGAGATGCTGGATACACGCATTCCAAATCTGCTGGATCGGCTACAGCGCGATAAATCGTGATAACACGGGGCAACGGCCGTTATGCCTGACAGTCCGTTGCGCTCCCTGGTCCGCGCTGCTGGCCCTGCCGCCGCGCGGTTACAGTACGGCCACGCGTCCGGGGACGCTACCGTTGCGTGGGCATCCCGAGTATGAAATATCCGCATCGCATTGTCGGTACGGAAACAACCACGGCCGATGGCAACCGACGTTTGTCATTTGCCACAGCATCGTTATACCATGGCATCGTCAAAGTCACCAAAGGAGATGATCCGGGCGATCATCGACAATCTGCCGGCAAAAACAGGCAGGACGCTTCAGCAGTGGATTGCGATTGCACGCACTGGCCCAGGCAATCGCGCGGAACTCCATGCATGGCTGAAGAAGGAGCATGGGCTTGGCCACAACACGGCGGGCATTGTGACCCGGGAAGCAATCGAGCCGGGCTCGGCAATGATCTACAACGATTCGGATGCGCTGGTCTCGCAACTGTTCTCGGGGCGGAATGCCGACCTTCGGCCGCTGCATGATCGTGTCATCGAAATCGCGCTTGGCATTGGCCCCGATGTCATCGTAAAGGCATGCCGCACGTATGTGGGCCTTACGCGCCGCCGCCAGTTCGCGATCCTGAAACCGGCGTCCGGTAATCGCATCGACATCGGCCTTGCACTGCCCGGCATTGCCACCACCGCCCGGCTGGAGTTACCCCGTGGGCTTGGCGCCAGCGAGCGCATTACACATCGCGTACGCATTGCCACCGTTGATGAAGTGGACGCCGAGGTCGCCAACCTACTGGCAATGGCGTACGAACTTGATGCATAGGGGTGGAACGTGCGCCACGATGACGAGGCATGCCTTGCCGCAAGGTTGAACCCGCCTGAGAGCCGGGTGTCCGGGGCGCCA
This sequence comes from uncultured bacterium, assembly GCA_966128725.1. Lineage (GTDB taxonomy): Bacteria > Bacteroidota > Ignavibacteria > OLB7 > OLB7 > JAFDZV01. Next base: position 25,984 of record CBHYLN010000042.1, read on the forward strand.
CGCAGATACGCCATCCGACGTCACAAGGCACGTGTGACGCACTGCTGCAACACAATCATACCCGGGAGATTGGCACATGCCGGTCTCCCGGGTTCGTTGTCGAGGTGATCATGTCTCTCGGCTACGGATACCGTCAGGGCCATGGTGAACCATTCCGGTCCGTTCATTGTTACTTCCAAAGCCTGGAATGTGGCTCGTGTACCGGCGGAACAAACTTCCCGTTCGCGTGCGACATTTCCGGTGCTCAACGGTCTTCAGACTTAATGAGTGGCATCAACTCTGTTGGCGTATTCGGTGAAGCCCTTTCCCCCATGGCATGCGGGATAAGCATGCTGTGAACAACGCGAAGAACGTGATCGTGCAATAGGCACGAATATCAGCCGGATGGCCGGGAAACGGCCTTCCACGCGGTTCACATCAGTCCCGAAGTTTACCCTCTTCACCGTCCAACGCCTTCAACCTCCGGCACCCAGGGGCATCGGCTGGTGTGCACACATCGTGTACGCATCAGCAACAAGTATTCGTTGTTCGCTCGCGGTCACCCCGCGCGATCGTCAAGATCGTGGTATGGGCCGTGCTGTACGGTCTATAACCATGAGCGAACCACGGTACATGCTGAAGGGCACAAATCTAGTTTCCTATTATTCACGCATGGGGGCTACGCCAATGACCAGAGTGCAACCCACTACCAGAATGTACCTCGCGCTGTTCGGCGCGATGATTCTGGCTGTCTGCACATTCCTGACCAGCACGTCGCTGTTTGCTCAGGGTCCGCAACCAACGCTCGACGACAATTCGTCCGGCACCTACTTCCTCGTCAGTTATCCCGATACAACCACAAATGCCCTGGATGCGCGATATCCAAATAATCGTGTGCGTCCGGAGGCATCCTTATGGATATTCTCGCCCGTTGCCAACAAGGTGAAGATCACCAGCAACGGCTCGTCGAGCGAGGTTCTGAACCTTGAGGCGATGAAGTTCAAGACGCATACGCTGAAATCCAGCCCTGTATGCGATGTGATCAACTCGGTCTCGCGCCGGTCGGTGAAGATTGAGTCGGATTATCCCATCGTGGTGTACTGCTATTTCGCCCACATTCAAAGTGTGGAGGCGTGGACCCCGATTGCTGTTGAGAACTGGGGCACCGACTATTACGCCGCGTGTGTGCCTGGCGAAACGGTGCTTGAAATCGGCCTGGCCGGCGAAACGGAAATCCCGCATACGGTGAAGCCCGGTGGCGCCAATATTCTGGTAATCGCCGCATACGACAACACCAAGGTTACCCTGACCCCCGCAAGCGGCTATCGATTCGTGGGGGGGCCGCCCGCAACCGTTACGTTGAACGAGGGGCAGGTATTTCAGGTACAGAGCAAGGTGGATACCGCCATCGATGCCGAACGGCAGGATGATCTGGGCGCCTCGCGGATCCAGTCCGACAAGCCCATTGGCGTGATCAGCGGCAACACTCGCGTGCAGGTAGTGGTTGACGAAGTAGGCCTGAAGAACAACGCCTACAAGAACATGGTCACCGAGTGGATACCACCAACCGAGCAACACGGCAAGGAGTTCGTCTATTTCCCCACCTGGGATAACCACCGCCCGGGCATCGGCTCGTCGGCCGAACGCAAGCGCGAGTTCGCGCGCGTATACAATTCTAACGGCAAGGCGATCGATGGCTACTATCTGCAGCCCGGCGGAACGTCGCAGGTGAAGTTCAAGATCAAGCGCGACACGTTGGCCGAATTCGCCATCGGGCAGCCCTCGGCGGTCTACTTCAAGACCGAGGAGCCGGCGATGGCCATGATGCATTCCTCGGCGATCGTGAAGTTCAATGGCTCAACGCCGTGTTACGCGGGCCTGCCGTGCCTGAGCTACGATGCATGGGCGCCGTACATGGTGGAGATGACCCCGCGCGAGCAGTGGGTGTCGTTCGCGCCGCATTACGCGCCCGTCAATCCGGGTTCGATGCAGCATTACGTGAGCATCGTTACCGACACCGCCACCGCGCGCTCCATCGTACGCGAAAATGGTTCCGGATTCCTGTTGAACCGCAAGATCCCCGGTACCGATCTGGTGTGGGGCACGATGTCCGTTTCGCCGGGTGAGGACCATTGGCTGTGGGCAAAGAACGGCGGAAAGTTTACCGGCGTGGCCTTCGGCATCATGCAGGGCTACGAGGAATACCGTCCGGGTGCCGCCAAGAAGAAGAAGGATGATGGCCCCAAGATCGCCGGCGGTGGTGGTGGTGGCGCTCCGGGTGTGCAGCATCCGTGCGAGTACGAGGAGTACAATGCCGTCTCCTACGGATATCCGTTGTCGCCGTCGCGGCGCGTGCTGAAGCCGGCCGATACCCTTCGGATCGACACGGTGATGGATTGCACCACGCTTACTATCAGGATTCGGGCCATCAACGCAAACCCCGTGGGGCTGCGATCGATCACGCTGGACCCGACCTCCGTTCAGAATGCCCGTCTGGTGCCGGTTGATCCGCTTCGCCTGTCGGACATCATCGGCAGGTCGCAGTGCGTTGTGCAGGTGGAGCCGATCGACCCGTTGAAGAACGCCGAAGCCACGGTGATCATCAAGGATCGTACCGGCATGATCTGGCGGGTTTACTATCGGTATGAAGCCGAATACGTGGAGCTTGATCCGGCCACCGAGCTGGATTACGGTGAAGTCACCGTGGGCAATACGATCACCAAAACCGTGATCGTCAAGAACCCGTTGAACCGGCCATTGGAGGTGAAGGAACTGCGTCTGGCCCTGGGCAATCAGGGATACAGGATCGTTGGCTCCACGCCGAGCGTGCCCACAAAGCTGCAGCCGGGCCAGACGATGGAAGTTCAGGTGAGCTCAACGCCTGAGCTGGACAATCAGAAGTACGTGGACACCTTGAAGGTGATCCTTGGCTGCACCAAGGTGCCGCTGCCGCTTATCACGGTGACCTCCATGCCGGAGATCTACGTGGATGACCTCCGATTCGGTGTGTTCGTGCTGGGTCGTGACCCGGCGAAGACGCTGGACCTGGAGATCTGCAATCGTGGATCGGGCCAGATAGCGTTCGATAATCCGAGCGATCCGGATCCAACCAAGCTGTTGTCGTGGATCGATGCCAACTTCACGGTGGATCCCGTGGAGATCGCGAAGCTGAAGACAACCATACTGAAGGCGCACGAATGCACGACGCTGAAGGTCACCTTCACGCCAACCGCGCTCGGCGATTTCCGCACCGTGGCTCGTGCATGGGCCAATACCCGATTCAGCCGCGATACCTCGGTCTGGACCGCCCGTGTTGTGCAGCCAGGGCCGGTGATTCGTGGGCACGACTGGGGCGATCAGTGGGTAACCACGTCGAACACATGCACCAAGAACCAGACGGCATCCTACACCGGCTTTGTGGTGGTGGACAATCTGGGCACATCCGACGACGAGGTGGAATCGCTTACGCTTGTGGGCGCCGATGCCGACAGCGGTTTCTTCAAGCTGCTGAACGACGACCGCGCAACCACCGTGTTGCCGGGCGATGTTCTGCGAGCCGGGGGCGCCCAGCCGCTTCGCCAGAAGGTGCTGTTCCTTCCGAAGGATGAGCGTGATTACGCGGCGGTTGCGCGCCTGATCACCAAGGGGAAGGATACCATCGATGCACCGCTTACGGGCACCGGCATCGAGTCGCACGGGGCGATCACCGGAGCCAACTTCGGAACGTCACAGTTTGTTGGCGCCTACCCGCTTACGCCGTCGGTGCGGCGCACGGTGGTGCTTACCGCCAAGCAGACACGCGAGCTTACGGTGAACGATGTTGTGGTGTTGCCGGGGCCGGATGCCGCCAGCTTCTGGATTGACCCAACCAGCCTTGCCGGTCTGCCGTGGAAGCTGCAGCCGGGCGAAACCCGCAGCATCGATGTGGAGTTCAGGCCGCAGACCACCGGTAATCGTACCGCACGGATTGCCTTTGTTGGCGACCACTCGCGTTGCGATGACTCCACCAACGTGCTGCTGGCGTTCACCTTCAGCGAAGGTGTGGTTACCCAGGGGCATGACTTCGGTACCCTGCTTACCTGCGACGAGCCGGTCAGCAACGTGCGCATCACCAACACCGGCAGCGATACCGTGCGGATTCGCGGCGCGGCGCTGGACGTTGCCACGCCGTACTTCGTGCTGGAAACCTCGGGCATCAACTTCCCGCTGGATGTTCCGCCGAACGCGTCGCTGGACGTGCCCGTGCGGTTCATCCCGTCGCGTCCCGGCAGCTTCACCGCGAACGTGTTGTTCGATGTGATCAACGCGCGTACCGGTGCGGTTCTGCAGGCCCAGCCTGCCGAGGTGAGGGGAAGCGGATACATCGTGACGGTGCACACAAGCATCGGCAGCTACAGTGGCGCCCCTGGTGCCGTGGTGGACGTGCCGGTGATGCTGGAGCAGACGCCGGAGCCGGCTCGGTTGAAGAGCCTGTACGTCTCGGTGTACTACGATTCCAAGGTCGTGAAGGTGCTCAATGCCAGCAATTCGCCGGCCGACAAGCTCTCGCTGACCAACGGTACGTTGGCCAATGGGTGGGATATCACCGTGATCCCCAGCCCGGCCGGCACATTCCAGGCCGTGCTGAATGCCCCGGCGGGCGAGTACCTGCGCGGTACCGGCAAGCTTGTGAACCTGCAGTTCCAGCTCTTCCTGGGCGAAACCGCCGGTACCAAGCTGAGCCTGGTGACCGTGCCGGTAACCGACGCCGGCAAGCAGTGCGTGCGGATCATTCCGTCGCCGGGAAATATCCTGATCGATTCGTTGTGCGGGCTCAGCCTGCGACTGATCGAATCGTTCGGTGTGCAATACTCGTTGGCGCAGAACAAGCCCAACCCGTTCAATCCGTCCACCGAGATTACCTTCTCGCTGGGATTGGATGGGCCAACACGGCTGGTGGTGTACGATGCCTCCGGGCAGCGTGTTGCCACGCTTGTGGATGGCCACATGAAGCCGGGCACGTACCAGGTTACCTGGGACGCCAGCGGGTTCCCGTCGGGACTGTATTACTACCGTCTGGAGTCGGGCGCGTGGACACGCACCAATACGATGATGCTGCGCAAGTAGCGTTGTTGGCTGGATGATGAAAACAGCGCAGGGGAACGTCGAGTGATATCGGCGTTCCCCTGTGTCGTTGCAGGCGTTGCTGGAAACCGGTATGCAGGCTGGGCGTGCGCCCGGTGGTGGGCTACAACTCGGCCAGGCGTGCGCGGTCGGCACGGGTAAGCGACGCGGCCACGAGATCGTATGCGTGGTCGATCAGCTCCAGCACCTCGCGTTTCGGTATGCTGCCATCCAGAGTCAGCGTGTTCCAATGCTTCTTGTTCATATGATATCCCGGTGTTACCGCCTCGTATCGTTCGCGCAGCTCGGCGGCACGCTCGGGGTCGCACTTCAGATTGATCGTTTGCGGTACCGCGCCAACCGGTGCCAGCGCGAACATCTTGCCCAGCACCTTGAACACCAGCACTCCCGGGCCAAACGGCTCGTCCTCGGTGGTCCCCTTTTTGCGAAGACAGTACGTGCGGATTTCCTCGACATTCATGGCGATCGACTGTTGTTGAGTGTGTGATACCCTGCCTGGCCCGGAGAGACCACGGGTGCTGCTGCGATAACGGGTTCGATATCGGCTACGCAAGCCGCGTGGTTGCGCGGCGAAGTTCGGCGAATCGTTCCAGAAGCATCTCGGGTGTTGTCTCGGCTTTGGCCTGTCCGGCAATGTCCAGCGCGATGCCACCGGCGTGCATCATCACAAGGCGGTTGCCGTGCCCTGCGGCTTCCAGCATGTCGTGCGTTACCATCAATGCCGTCAGGCTGTTGCGGGCGATGATTGCGCTGGTAAGCGCCATCACCTGCTCGGCTGATCTGGGGTCCAGCGCGGCCGTGTGTTCGTCCAGCAGCAGGATGCGCGGCTGGCGCAGCGTGGCCATCAGCAGCGTAAGCGCCTGGCGCTGGCCGCCGGATAACAGGCCCATTGGCGTCTGCATGCGGTCCTCCAGACCCATTCCCAGCGCCGCGGCGTGTTCGCGCAGTTCGTTTGTGCCCCGGCGGCCCAGGCCCACTGTAAGGCGCTTGGCAAGGCCGCGCAGCGCCGCCATCCGCAGGTTCTCCGCAACCGTCATCGAGGGGGCCGTCCCGCCGAGCGGGTTCTGGAACACGCGGCCTACCCAGCGCGCGCGCCGATGCGCGGGCATGCGGGTAACGTTGATACCGTCGATTGTCACGCTGCCGCGTTCGGGCATCGTTGTGCCGGCGATCGTATTCAGCAGCGTGGATTTCCCGGAACCATTCGTGCCGATCACTACCACGAATTGCCCGGCGGTAACCGTAAGCGATACCGCATCCAACGCGCGTACACGGTTGTTGGCATCGGTGCCGAACGTCTGTGTGATATTCTCAAGAGTGATCATGCGCAGGGCTGTTCAGGCGGTTCGGAATCGAAGGATCGAGCGGGTACGCGGCAGCAGGATGGCCGCCAGCACGAACGCGGCGGTGATGAGCTTCAGGTCGGCGGGTTCCACACCCAGCGTCAACGTGGCGGCAACAATTCCACGAAACAGGATCGAGCCCACCACCACCCCGGCCAATCGGCTCCACACCGAGTAGCGGCGTGCCACAACAGACGCGATTGTGTCGCCGATGATCACGCTTGCCAGGCCGAACACCACGATCCCGATGCCCATTCCGATATCCGAATATCCCTGATACTGCGCCACCAGACTTCCGCTGAGCGCGATCAGCGCATTGGAGATCCCGATCCCGACAATCTTCATTGCATCGGTGTTCACGCCCTGTGCCGCGATCATCGCTTCGTTGTCGCCGGTGGCGCGCATCGCCAGGCCGAAATCCGTGCGGAAGAACCACGCAAGCCCGCACGCAATGGCCAGCATCAGCAATCCAAACAACGCGATGGCGCCAACCACCGGCGTATCGGCCATCGCCGTTGATTCCAACGGCGATAGTACCGACGGCATGTTCAACAACGGCACATTGCTTCGGCCCATCGTCCGGAGGTTCACCGAGTACAGCGCCGTCATCACCAGGATGCCCGCAAGCAGGCCGTTCACGCGCAGCTTGGCATGGATTGCTCCGGTAAGCGCGCCGCAGGCAAACCCACCGGCGGCCGCGGCAAGCACCGCGATCCACGGGTTGGCGCCGGCGGCCAGCAGTGCCGCGGTAATCGCCCCGCCAGCGGTCAGCGAACCGTCGGCCGTGATATCCGGGAAGTTGAATACCCGCATCGTGATGAACACGCCCATCGCCAGAAACGAATAGGCCAGCCCCAATGCAAGCGCGCCGAGCACCAGTTCCATAATTACAGCCTGCGATCGATGTTGCCGGACCGCGAGTTACTTGATTGCCTCAAATCCGGCCGGGGGGGTAAGGCCCAGTGCCCGCGCCGTTTCGGCGTTGAACGTCCGCTTGCGTACGGCTACGATCTCCAGCGTTCCCTTGGGCTTCGCGGCTGCATCCGTTTTGCTCGCCGCCAGATAGGCTGCCGTGGCCACGCCTGCCTGATGCCCCCACTGATAGAAGTCCGCACCGTAGGCAATGAAGGCTCCGCGTTTTACCAGCCCGGCCTCAGATGTCACGATCGGGATCTTCTTTGCCATCGCTTCCTTGTGCACGGTCTCGAAGCTGGAGAAAATGATGTTGTCCGGCAGCGCGAAGAAAACGTCGATGCCACGGCCCACCAGCGACTGCATCACCTGCTGTGTTTCGTTCGAGCCGGTTACCGATGCCTCCTGCAATTGCAGACCCAGCGCCGTGCACCGTTCGCGCAGGCGCTCCATCGCGTTCACGGAATTTGGCTCGGAGCTGTTGTAGATCGTGCCTACGCGGCGGGCGTTGGGGAACACCTGCTTGATGAGGCCCACGCTGGTGTCGATATAGGCCAGTGTTTCGTACACGCCGAACAGATTGGCCGGCGGCACCTGATGACCGGCGGCGTCGGGCTTGGTCAGGTGCGCGATCTCGGGGCTTGGCGCCACCATCATGAAAATGGGGACGGTGCTGGTTTTGCCGGCGGCGGTGATCATTGCCAACGTTGTGTTCGCGGCAATCGCATCCACCTTCTCCGAAAGGAAGTAATCCACGATCTGATTCATCGCCGGCGCATCGCCCTGGGCATTGCGATAGATGATCTTCACCGTGCCGCTATCCTCGCTGTAGCCGGCCTGGCGGAGCGCATCATAATAGCCCTGCCTGGCTTCATCGATGGTGGCATCCTCGATCGCCTGCACGAAGCCGATCACCGGGACATGTTTTTCGGTGGGCTTGTCCGGCCCCTTGCTGCAGCCAGCGACGATTATGGCGGCCATCGTGGCCAGGACGGTTGTCAGGCGGGTCGTTGATTTCATCGCGGAAGTATTGATCGTTCGTGCTGCACGCAGGAGCGCGCCGTGAGTATTCGGTTGGTTGCGCTGCCAGCAATTCCGTTGGCGCGCTCGGGCGGGGATTGGGCAACAGGGCGGCGTCGTGGATTGCTCCAACGCCTTCCGATGTGCCTTCATAAGCCCTCGTGCGGCACAAATTATCGATTGATAGTCGATAGGCCGCCGATTGTTGCAAACCAGATCGCCCTTCAATCCGTTCATTCATCAATCAGCGCAAACATCATGTATGCCCGCCACGGGCGCTTCCGCTCCGTTGGGATGTTTTGCCTGGTGGGGGGATATGAGGCGTTCGCCAGGGCCCGACCTTGATAACGTCCGGGCCGTTTGGAACTCCGATGGGGGCCTCGGCGTTGGTGAGAATTGCCGCGGGCGCAAAATACCCGTGGCGTCTGTCAGTCCTGTCAGTATTGATGTGCCGGGTCCCGATCACCCCGCGGAGCCTGGTCACGCATTTCATGGAAGAACAATGGCACGTAAAATCAGCAAAACCGAATACCAGGCATTAGCCGAATTCCGATATGCACTGCGGCAGTTTCAACGATTTGGGGAGGAGGCCGCCCTGCAGGTCGGGCTAACGCCACAGCAGCATGGCGCTCTGCTGGCAATCAAGGGGTTCCCGGGGCGCGAGCGAATTTCGATTGGTGAGCTGGCCGAACGATTGCAGATCCGCCACCACAGCGTTGTTGGATTGGTTGATCGATTGGTGGCGCAGTCCTTCGTGGAGCGCGAGCACGACGAGCGCGATCGCCGGCACGTGTACGTAACGCTCACCGAACATGGGGCCGAGCTGCTGGAGCGTCTGGCCACCGCGCACCGAGGTGAATTGCGGAGAATCGGGCCGCAGTTGCTGACACAGTTGAACGAGTTGATGGCCGAGGTGGTTGATCGTCCCGCGCTGATACAGAACGGCCGTCGCAAGCGCAGAATGGCGGCGTGAATCCCGGGCGGCGGAAGTGGGATGTGGATCGATGGGCGGGCGCCCGGCGCGCAACCGCCCATCCGTCATTCGCAACTCTCCGTTGCCGATTTCTCGTTCACCGCTTGCCACGCGGTTTCGGTGTGGCCGGGGTAAATGTCTCGGCCGGTCTGTTGCGCAGGATCAGCAGCATCACCGTGCCCATTGCCATCAATCCGATGGAAATCCATTGGGCTTCGGACAGGCCCGCGTACAATGGGTTCAGGCGGATGAACTCCACCAACAGCCGCTCGATGCCGGCGCAGATAAGGTAGATGGCGAACAGTGCGCCGGCGGCACGCGGACGTTGACGCATCTTCCAAAGCAGCAGGAAGATGGCCACCGAGGCCAGCGTTTCGTACATCGGCGCCGGATGCACGGCGATGTCGGCCGGGATTGCCCTGTCCGGATACATGGAGTGGAACAGTGCGCCCAGCTCCTGATTGGGCGCCACGCCCAGCTTGGCGGCCAAACCGGGGTCCACAACGGTGGATACCGTGCCGTGCGGGTAACGCATGGCCCAGGGAAGATCGGTAGGGATGCCGTAATCGCCGTCGCCGGCAAGCTGGCAGCCGATACGGCCGATGCCGTAGGCCAGTATCAGCGACGGCGCCGCCGAATCGGCCGCGTACAGGAATCGCACCTTCTTGGCGCGGAGATACAGCGCAATGGCAAGCGTGGCCACAATCAGGCCGCCGTAGAACGTAAGCCCCGCGGCCGAGAATATCTGCCCAACAGGATCGGCGATGAACTGGTCCCATTCCTCCAGCAGGCTGAACAGTTTCGAGCCCGCGACCCCGCCTACCAACGCGATCAGCGTAACGGCGCCGGCAACCTGTTCCGCCACGCCCCGGCGGCGCATCTCCCGCGCGAAGAAGAAGTTCGCCACGAAGAACGCAAAGCCCAACATCAGCCAG
>CBHYLN010000043.1:0-36194 GCA_966128725.1 uncultured bacterium
CGAACAATCCGCGCGAACAAACTGCACGGCCGTCTCGGACACATGTTTCCGGGGCGGCCGTGGTGGTTACGGCGCAATCGGTCGCCAACCCGATGACGCCGGATTGCGGCCGCCGTTGGTGGTTGAGAAGGGGGGCAGCGATAAAATTGATTGCGATGAGATGGATGTGCCTGTATTTGGTCGTAGTACGATTGATCGCACTTTCCTATGTTCGCGAGGCCAGTCTCCGGCGTGTGTGGGGCTGGGCATGCGTGATTCCTCCGGCATTGTTGCTGTTACCCGGTCGCAGGTAGCGGCGTTGTCCGGTGTTGCGCGCTCGGGTGCTCGCGATGGCATGCAGTGGTGCATGCCCTGTGGTGAACGGGATGTTGTGCCGTCCTTCGGTGGTGATACGGAAGGACCGGCGGCAACCGATGGGGGGCGTTGTGAGTGCATCCATACTCTTCCACCCTGCGAACTATTCTCTCCCTGCCTTTTCCCATGGCGCCGCGGCCCATGGGCATCCGGTCCGTGTAGTGCCGTGTCGGTTGCCGTTCGCGATGCCCGATGTCCGGGCGGGTAGCCATGGCCTGTCATGGTGTTGGCCAACCCGCGAACCGGTGCGGGCCGGCGGTGCGCCGGGCCATGCACGGGCGTTGTGATCATGCCGGACTCATTCTCTTGAACTGACGATACCATGAAGTATGTCCATGCGCTTGTTGCGCCTGTCCTGATCGCCGTTGCGCTGGCGACCGTTGCCCCGGTTTCGGCGCAGCCGGTTTCGCGCGGTGCCGCCACGCGGTCGGCCGCGTGCGGCGATTGCGCGCTTCGATTGGATGGCTGGTTGCGCGGCACCTTGCGCGATACGCTGTTCGATCTTGTTGATCGCAACAATGCCGTGCTTATCCGCAATGTGCACGCGGTGTCGCGTGCGTCGGTACAGCAATTTGGCCGCGCGGAGCAGGCGCTGCACGTGTTCTACTATCGCAATGGCGTGTGCGCCGATACCGTGCTGCAACTGGCCGATCTGCTGATGCTGCGCCAGGGAAATGTTGGCGGCAACGGCGCGCCGGCCTTCGTGCCACTGCGCCCGGCGCGTGAGTTTTTCTGCGGCGATATCCCGAAGGAGCCCTCCAACTTTTTCCTTGAGGTCGTGGCCGTGGGTGGTTACGGCGGCGCGGACGATTCCAGACGCGAGATCGGATTCTCCAGCATCTACGGTGGCGCTCAGGTGCTCGCGGGATTTGAGATCGCCACGGACCTGCGCGCCGCTGCGGGGCTCGATCTTCTTTCCGAAGGCGGCCGCCTGCGAATCCCGTTGCTGCTGCATCTGCGGTGGACACTGCTGGGCGGCTCGCACAGCGAGGAGTATTTCAAGTACATCCCGTCGCAATGCCAGTTCGGTGCGCCGGGTGATGCTCCCGCAACGCCGGATGATGCTCGATGCCAACTGGTGCCAACCGGAGCCACGGTGGATTCCTCGGTGTACTTCGTGCATGATGTACGCCAGGTGGAGCAGGGGTTCCGGCCATTTCTGTACGGCGAGGCCGGCGTGATCTTCAACGGCGGATTTGATGGCGCCGGACCCGATCCCTCCGTGAACCCGTCGGAGTACGGCCAGTACCTGCTGGGCGCGGGCGTGGGTGTGCCGATCGTGTCGCCGCTGACGTTCATGATCGGCTTCCGCCACATGCGGCTGAACCTTCGCACGCCATGCGCCACGTGCGAGGACACGTATATCGTTAACACGAACGCCGTCAACAGTCTGCTTGTGGCGCTTGGCCTTACTTTTTAACGCGACCTTTTAATGCGGTGCCCCGCGTGACCCGTATGAACATGTTCATGAGAATCAATCGAAGTCTGTACCAGGCTCGCGGCAGCGGCTTGCGCGTTGCTTGCCGGCATATGGCCGCGCTGCTGGCGCTGATATTCGTGCCGCTGGTGCTGGCGTCGTGCCAGAATCCGACCGAGCCGGACGCAACAATCCCATCGGTGAAGGTGACCGTGCGCGTGGAGGATCAAAGCAAGGAGCCCATCGAATCGGCCGCTGTTGCGTTCCGCCGTGACCTTGCCCAGACCCTGATCCCGTTCGGCCCCAATGGCCGTACCGGCAGCGACGGGACCACCACGCAGGTGTTCGATATCCCTGCCAACGGCCAGCGGTTGCTGTTTACCGTGACGCCGCCTGCCACGGTTGAGTTCGATACCAGCGCCGCGATCCGCGATTCGGCCGTGGTGGTTGGCTGTCGTGATTCGGTGTATGTCTTCACGCTTCCGCGATTGCTTTCGGTGCCGTGCAATCAGGCGCTGCCCGATCAGAACCTGCACCTGCAGTTGTGCGCGGCGGTAACCCCACGCGACACGATCTGCACGCGGCGGATTTCCCTGCTGTGCCCGGCGCCGATCGGCATCTCGGTGCAGCCGGCGCAGCTCGGGTTCCCGGGTGCCACGTTGTTGATGCGCCGTAACGGTGCCGATCAACCCATCGGTACAAGTTCGGTTACGCTGAACTCGGCAACCGACAACTGCGAGATCTGCATGATCTATGCCGCACAGGCGGGGCTTGCAAACGCCAGCCGGACGGTGTCGGTAACGGCATCGCCTGCGGCCGGGGCGCCGTATCGATTGCTCGATGTGAATTTCTCGGCCGAGACAACGTGCGACTCCTGCTCGTGCCAGGGAAGCCGTACGGTTGATGCGCCGCCGCAGACCGTGTGCGTGGGCGCGTCGACGGATTTCTCCGTGAATCTTTCCGCCATCCGCAACAGTGCTGGCTCGTGCGATCTGATCTTCACGCCCGAACGGCTTCCGCAGGCCGGCGGGCTGCGTGTGGTTTCGTTCAACAATGGGCGCACCACGCTTGGCCCTTCCGAGGCCCTTACCACCATGCGCCTTACCGCCGCGCCAACGGCCCCGGGGACATTTGCCGACAGCGCAGTGTATCGCATGACGACGCGTTCGCGCAGCGGGAATACCGCGCAATGCGGAACGCTCACCGTACGATTCCGGCTGGATGCGGTTGGCCCAACCTGTCCGCTGGTGCTCTCCGGCTCCCTGGTGGACCCGGCCGACTCCACCCGGGCGATTCCGCTTACCGCCGATGTGTGTTCCAGCGCTTCCGGCACGGTGTGCATGAACAATACCGGCGCGCAATGTCCGCTGGAGATTACCGGCGTGCGCCTTGTTGGCGGTGACGTCACGCAGTTCGATATCTCGGTTCCATCGGGGCCGCCGCTTTCGATACCGACCAGGGATTCCGCATGCATCAAGGTGACGTTCAAGCCCACGGCGGCCTACTATCTGGCCTCCGGCACGCCTCCGCGTCGCGACTATGCCACCACGCTGGAGATTACCTCGCAGTGCGGCCGGCGGCTGGTGCCGATCGCCGGGCATATCCCGGATCCCCGCGTGCCGCCGCTGCGGCTGTTCCCAACCGGCTGCATCGTCAACCCGAACACGGGCATCAGGCTGATGGACGATGGTTCGATCAACATCGATCAGGTGGCACGCTCGAGTTATCTGATTACGGTGCAGTCGATCAACGCGGCAGCGCCGCGCAGCGCGGTGCTGGTGATCAGCACGCCGTACAAGTTCCTGCGCACGGGGCTCAGCGACGCCACGCCGCTGTGCTCGTTGCGCGACGATCCGGCCACGCTGCCCGGGTGCAACAGCGCCACCGCGGGCGGCCCTGTGGTTGTGCGCGAGGGCGATGTCTACGTGTTCCACTATGTCTTCAACGGCTGCGATTTCTGCGCGCTGCTGTGGGTCGAGGCCATCGATGACGTAAGCCCGACCCGGACATGCCCGCAAGTTCAGTTCCGAATCTGTTCACCGATCGTTCATTAGCGAGCAATGGGACGGCAACTCATGCGACGTTCATTCCTTCTTGGTCTTCTCCTGATTCCCATTGTTCTGTTGCCCGCTTCCGCGCAGGTAGCGCCGTATGCCCGGCTCAACGGCTCGCTGGATGATTACGCGATTGCGTTTCGCTCCACGGCCACCGGCATGCAGATCTGGTACACCACCACGCGTTCGGCGGGCGGGCGGGGTAGCCGCAGGATGATGGCCGCGCAGTTTGAAAACGGCGCATGGCGTGCCGCAACCGAGCTGCCGGCGCCGGTGAACCAGGTGCCTGCTGATACCGCCGGCGCGCAGTATCTGGACGGTGCCCCGGCCTTTGCCCTTTGCCGAAGCGGCTGCGCGGTGTTTACCTCCAACCGTCCGGATGCCAACGGCCGCCAACACGACAACGACCTGTATGAGCTGGCGATGAAGGGGGGCGCCTGGAACGTGCGCCGCATCGATGCGGTGAACTCCGATGCCTGGGATGACAGCCCCGCGCTTTCGCCCGATGGGTCAACGCTGTATTTCGCTTCCAACCGACGCTCGCCGATGGGTCGCGAAACCGATATCTACATGTCGCGCCGCAGTGGCAGCGGCTGGAGCGCCCCCGAGCTGGTGGCGGACATCAACGCCGATGGCGTACGCGAGCAGACGCCGTTTGTATCGCCCGATGGATACCTGTATTACGCAACGGATGTTGGCGGCGATTTCGATATCTGGCGTGCGCGATTGAACCTCTCCACGGGCGCGGTAATCCCCGGAACAAAGGCGCGTGTGGAACTCCCGGAGGTGAATCGTGCCGGCTCCGACGAGGTGCACCCGGCAATCACACCGGGCGGCGGGTGGTTGATGTTTACCTCCAACAGGGGCGCCGCGGCCGACTACGATATCTACTACTGCCGTGTTGGCTCGCCGGACACATTGGCCGTGAAGGTGCTGCTGCGCACGCGTCGGGAGATTGGCGGCATGATGGTGGACGTTACCGAACCCCTTGCCGGGGTGCGCCTGAGCGCGGCCGATCCGCGCACCGGGGGGACGGCCGGCGACGTGCGCGCGGCGGGCGCGGGAGCATGGCAGATCGTGCCGCCGCCGTCAAGCGATCCGGCCGATGACCGGTTGATGGGGGAGGTGGTGATCCGTGCCGAGGGCGTCGCGGCCGACAGGGTTTCCTCGGTGGACACGGTGCGATTCCGTCGCGGCACAACCTGCACGCTGACGCATACATTGCTCGTGTGGGACGCGCGCCTGTTGGTCGACGGCCCGTGCAGTCAGGATTTTCAGGTGCAGCGCGTGGAGTTCTTCGTGAAGGGGTATTGGTGCCCAACGTCGGTGCGATACGGCGATCTGGCGCCGTGCACTTCGGTGCTGAGCGAAACCGGGGGCTGTGTGGAGGTGCAGCAGCCGGTGCCTGCCTGTGATGCCAACGAACTGTATTCGTATGCGCTCGCCCCAGCGCGCGTGGCCCAGGTGCGGCAGCCCGACCTGTGCATCCGATGGGACGAGGTGACCCGGCATTCGACGGAGTGGGGCGAGCGCGTGGATCGCGCGATCGACACGCTTGTGGACAACATGCGCGCCGGCATCCGGCAGTATTGTGTGCAGCGCGCGCTGGGCGAACACCGGCCGGTGACCGTGGAGGTGATCGGCTGGACCGATCCGGACCCGATCATGCGGCACTGCCGGTACACGGGGCCGGATATCGCGTTCACCGGCGACATACGCCTGGCCGGCATGGAAAACATGTCGTGGATAAAAAACGGTGTGCTGGAACACAACACCGTGTTCCGCGACTCGCCGATGATGGGCAACCAATTGCTGAGCGATTTGCGGGCGTATATGATGGCGACCTTGCTCGACAGGTTATGGCGCCGTGAGATCCCGGACTACGCGAACTTCCGAGCTTCAGGGGCAATCACGCTGGTGGCGCGCGGCGCGGCGGTGTCGCACGAGCAAGGGCGCAGCAAGGAACAGCAGCGCGCGATTGATGTGATCATAACGGCCGATCTTGGCGAGCACAAAAGCACACCCGGCACCGAAGCCCGGGTGCCTGTCACCACGGAATATCTGTGTGGTGCCGACTGCATTGACGAACAGCCCTGCTGGTAGCCGCAGCGGTTGCAAGCGGCGCAACATGATGACGTATGCCGGCGCGCCTCACCGATCACTCAGGATGTTGGGGCAAGATGCGCGAAGTACAGATCAGCAAGCGCCAGGGCCTGGGTCGGGATGTCGCGCAGGCGGCGTGGGCGGCGAAGGCATACGGGGCATCCGCTTTGCAGATCCAGCGGCGCGGCCAGCAAGCGTGAGGTTCGCGCGGCCGGCCCCGCCATCCAGTGCTCCACGATCGTGCCAAGCGAAGGGGGCGTGGTTGCGCCCGGCACGGCGGCCACATGATGCCCCAGCAGATGCTCCAGCAAGCCGTGCATCGTTGCCAGGTAACCGGCATTGATACGGTGCAGGCGCACCCCGATGCCCTGGCTGCCGCCTGTCAGTTGAACGGAGCCTGCGATCGCCAGCTCCTTCAGGCCGTGTGCCGGCCCACTCAGCAGGGCAAGCTGGTGCAGCACCGCCATATCCTGAGCCAATATCTCGCGATCGAATCCATGGTCGGTACGATACCCGGCCGCAAATCGCGCATGCAGGGCACGCAACGCCTCCTCACCTGCGGCGGTTGCGCGGCCCTTGCGCGCCCTGTGCCCGGCAAGTTGCACCGTTACGCTGGTGCAAGGCGGCGTGCAATGCTGTTGGAGGTATTCCAGCAGCAGGTATGCGGCAACCGCCTGCGCCACGCTCATCCGAAGAAGCGGCGCGGCCGCAACCACATACTGAACCGGAATGCCGGGGATGCGCTGGTACAGGCCGTCGGCATCGCGGATACGGGGCGGCCCGGCAGGGTCATCGGCGATCAGATTGCCGGCGCATTCCAACCGATACAGATTCAGCATGCCCAGCACCAGATAATCGCACACCGGATCGGGCCAGCCTCGCCGCCAGAACACCATGCCGTCGCGGCCATTGGCGTGGTGCTCGGCGAAATCGGCCGGGTCGCGAGGCGCTGACAGGAGATTCAGTACATCATTGCCGCACAGCCAGTGCTCGCTGCCCTGCACGCGTCCCGTTCCGTGATACGCGGCCATCTCCAACGGCTCGTGCACATTGTGCGCCACCGGCGGCCCCAGGTACTGCCGTGTGCCGGCGCGTTGGTGAAACTCGGCGATCTCGCGCAACAGCGCTGGTGTAAGGATCGAGTACTCGATGCCGGATTGGCGCATCCTGTTGCGGTCCGGCTCCCGCACTTGCGTTCCCACAAGAACGACGCGGATGTGGGAGTCCGGAAAGTACTCGGCCGCCGCTGTGCGATACTCCAGCGAACGATCCACGTATTTGCCGTCCAACGGTCCGTTTCGCAGCTCAACGATCACAACACGCTTGCGCGCATCGCCGAACACAAGGTCCGGCCTCCGGCCACCCAACTGCATCTGCTGCCCTATTAACTCGAGTGTCTCTCCGAGCACCCGCTCCGGAAATCGAGCCGTATACGACTCGATCATCGCTTCGTTTATCCAGGATCTGTTGTTCACCTTCAAAAGCCTCAAAAAACTGTATTACAGGGTCATTTGGTGATGGGAGGATTGTATAGCCGAATTGTTTTCTTGCAAGTATACATATGCACGCGATAAATGTCAAGTTTTTGGTTCCGGTTGGGTTCCTGTTTGTCAACCCTTTGGTTCCTGATGTGCCCGGTTGTGGGTGAAGTGTGTGTTGTTCGCGCGGATTGCCGGGTGTGGGATCGGCGCGGAGCGTGTGCCGGATTTCCGCGAATACGTCGGCCATTTGGCCCCGCCCGGGCTACGTGCCGTTTGTTGCCGCGCGTTCGCTTGCCGTAGATTGGGGCCACGTAACTCGGACTCGATCAACAACGATTAACCGTGGGGGCTTGCTGATGAATCGTCGAATCACCCTTCCATTTCGCTACGCGCTGCTGGCCGTTGGTATTGCCATTGGCTGTGTGATTGCCGGCCGGGTGCTGGATGCTCGCGCCAATCCACGCGGCCCCCATGCGGGCGATCCCATGGTTGCCGACCCGGCGCCGGAGGATTCAACCGATCCGATGGGGCGCCCCGCCGAGCTTGTGTACAAGAACATCACCACGTTTCGTGGTATCAGCGCGCGCGAGCTGATGGGGACCATGAGCTTCATGAGCGCCTCATTGGGCGTGCGTTGTGGTTTCTGCCATGTGCAGGGTGATTTCGCCTCCGACGACAAGCCGGCAAAGAACACGGCCCGCGGCATGGTGCATATGACCGACGATATCAACAACAAGAACTTCGGGCCACGTACGGTAACGTGCTTCAGTTGCCACCGAGGCAACCCGGAGCCACAGGCGGCGCCGGCACTTGGTACAACCGCGCCCGGCACCATTGCCTGGGCAAAGGTGGATGCCGAGATGCAGGAACATGGCGAGCGTGACTCGGCCGCCACACCGGCCGGGGTTCTCAATCAGTACATCGAAGCCCTGGGCGGCAAGGCGGCGCTGGCCCGCGTGCGCAGCCGCACGATGAAGATCACCGAAACACCCGAGGGCGCCGCGCCGGTGGCCGTGGAGATCGTGCAGAAGGCGCCGAACATGGTTCGCGTGGCGGTTTCCGGAAGCGACAAGGATCACGGATCGGTGGTGCGTGCATTTGACGGCCGCGCCGCCTGGATGCTGATGGCCAACCGTCCGCCGGGCGCTCCGGAGAATGCCGAGCTGGAGGGCCTGCTGCGCCAGGCGGAGATGTTCCCCGCGCTCGACCTTCAGACATCCTTTACCCTGGGCACGTCCGTTGGGCGCGCCGTTGTTGACTCCAAGACCTATCGCATGCTCACGGCCACACGCGGCAAAGCCACCGATCGACTGTACTTCAACGTAGCCACCGGGCTTCTTGAGATGCGGGTTGTGGAGTTCAATACCGTGCTCGGCATCCTGCCCTTCGCCATCAGCTACAGTGACTATCGCGTGGTGGACGGCGTGAAAGTGCCGCATCTGATTTCCTGGTCAACAACACGCGGAAGCTGGGCCGATGCGGTTACCGAGATTCACCAGAACGTGACGGTTGACGACGCGCAGTTCGCGCGGCCGAAGTAGGCGGGCGCGTTTGTTGGTGCAACCGTGCAGGCCCCGCAATTACTGGGCGGCGGGTACACTGCCGCTATCGAGAATGGGTAACAGCGGATGGTTGTGCCGGGGAATTTCCGGTTCGATCACGACGTGATGGTTCATGATCAAATGCCGTGTCAGTTCCGTGAGGCCGGTGCGTGCTCGATCAACGGGCACACCGGCCTCGCGTGCGAATGCGGCCATGGCTTCGGCCGGGGTGCGGGTGCGGCGGAACAATTCCAGATAGGTGCGGCTTGCATTGTCGATTGCCATCGGGCCGCTGGTGATGTCGCTTCGGTGTGTCTGCACAATCCACGTCTGCCCGCTTGGCCTGATTGTGGTGTCGGCGCTGATACGCGCAGGCAACGACGTAAACACTGCGGGGTCCGTCAAGTCCTGCAGCGAGCCGGCATCAACGTCCTCGGCGATGATCGATGCGGCAAGGCAGCCACCGGAGCACCGGCGCTCAATCCTGTACTCGCATGTGGTGCAAGCCTGCATTGGATAGGAGCGCCATTTCAGTTGTCCGGCGTTCACCTCGAAGTACTGGCGCATCTCGCGGAGCGAACCGAACCGATCCAACGAACGACGAAACACGTCGTGCAACGGGAAGCAGTGGTATACCTGCAGGTCGATCCCGACATCAAGAATCGGGCTGCACAGCCCAAGCTCGGGCGCGATGCCGTGTTTGTAGAGCCTGCCGATCTGCTCGTCGGTAAACGCACAGTTCGGAACGCCGCAGTCGGACGCAGCCGTAATACCCAGTGACCGTGCGCGGATCAAGAACTCCACCAGCCGGGCAGTTGTCTCGGGATAGGATTGTACCGGCAGCGTGTATGTGGAGGCATCGCTCGCAATCGGATAGGAAAGTGACCACCGCAGTTGGCGTATCCCAAATCTTGTTGCCAGATCCAGAACACGGGAGTAGTCGTACTCCCTGCGGTCGATGTTGATGGCGAAGGCAACGTTGGGCCATTCGGCCACATACTCCAGGTTTTTCAGGAAGGCAGCATACTTGGCAGCCCCGAACACCTCGGGTGGGTTAAGATTGATCAGAAGGAAGATGCGATGGGGAGGCAGATCGGCGAGCACCGAACGTACGCGTGGGCTCCAGAGTCCGTTGGTGACGATGTGAACATTGCTGATGTGGTCCAGCGCTATCGTCACCGCCTCGCGAAAGTTGGTATGCAACGTTGGCTCGCCGCCCAGCAGGTTGACCCGATCCAGGCCGCCGGTGGCCATGAATCGACAAATCCTTTCCAGATTCTCCAGCGGGATCTGTGCCTGCTGAACCGGTTCGTATTGCATGGCGCCCTGCGCGAAGCAGTACGAGCAGTGCAGGCTGCATGTACGGGTCAACATTATGTTCATCGCGTTTCCTTGAAGGGCGTTGTTCCGTATGCGTGGTTCAAGCAGTGATAAAAGCGTGCATGGGGCGTTGATCCAAATGCTGCCCCATGCACGTTGTCGGTTGCGTGTTCTCTCGGTCACAGCGGCTGTCGTGCGGCTTTGCGAAGGCGGCCTAGAGGTTTGCCGTGCGATTGAGATCGGCGAAGAAGAGATCCCATGCATGGATCTCCGATGTGCCGATCTTCTCCAGAGGGTTGCGTTGTTGAATTGCAATGGCCTCGTCGAGACTCTCGGCCTCGATGATCGTGAGCCCGCCCTCATCATGAAGCCATCCGCCGCACGCTTTAAGCCGGCCCTCGGCCTTCAGATCCCGCAACCACTCCATCAGTCCGGGTATCCGGCTTTCAAATTCCTCGACTCCCGCCGAGGAACGCCAGATGATTGCATACAGTTCCGCCATTGATTCCTCCGTGATTGCAAGTCGTGGCAACAGGACGTTGCACGCGGCGCGTCAGGTACAGTCCCGCTGTGGTCGCGTGCCTTGGATTTGGACGATCATTTTCGGAAGACTGAACTCCCTGCCTCAACACGCCGTACCTGCCCCGGAAATCCCTGGTAGTCCTTCCCGAAAATATCCTTCATCACGGGCGTAACCCGGTAGTACAATGGGCCTCGCGGAGGGTTGGGATCAACCCACTTCCCACCGGCAACCGGGCCGCTTACATTCACCCAACTGCCTTCGCCCAGGCTTGGATTTGGTGATCGGAAAACATGATAGTGCGATATCCGCCCCTTGCCTCCCAGCTGGGCATTCCAGCCCAATACCACTGCCGGCAAGCCACGTTCGCCCGCGCTTGCAACATATTGGTAATGGTCGATGTCGGTTCGGAGTGAGAAGAACTGATCGGGGCCGAAAAGGAACGTGGTGCCGTCCAGTATCCGCATGACCGGTTGCCCAAGGGGATCGGCCTGGTTGTAGTACACCACCTTGTCCTGCGTGTGCAGCATCATGTTGTAAGGTGGCCAGTTCATCACTCGGCCAACCTGGCACGGGACATCGCGCGACACAAGGGTCATGTGCTGCCCTGTCGCCTTCAGTTCCGTATCGATAATCATGCTGTTGTTCAGCTGCATCTTGGCCGGGAACTGGAACTGCTTCGCATTGGGGTCGATCGGCTGCATCCAGTCATACGGCAGCATCCGGAGGTCCATCTGGATCGAGAACTTCATGTTCTTGTCCTCACCATCCAGAATCAGGCCTGTAATCTGCACCTGTGATTCCCATGCGCCGATCTCGGCATTAAATGCCGCCTCGCTCGATTGGCACGCCGTGCAGTATCTGGCTGCGGCCGTTCCCCGCATTCCTGACTGAAGAGGTGAGCCCGGCGGCATGAACACTTCGTACGAAAACTGCAACTCGGTTTCGCTGGCCGAGAAATTCATGTACGACGGTTGAACATTGCTCGAAAGACTCTTCGCGGCAACTGCTCGATCGGTTTTGGCAATCGATCGCACCAGTTCCACGAACCGTGCCGGGCCAAGCCCCTCGGCATTCCATAATTCCTTCAGATTTTTGTAGCCGGTTTTACCCGTTGGCAAAATACTGGCGGCGAGTGCCAGGCCGCGTTCCTCCTCGCCCAGCAGCGGCACTGCATGCATCAGCTTGTCGGCCGTGGTGCGATTGATGAACGTGAGAACCTTGGTTGCGATTTCCGGTGGAATGTCGGAGATGGGGCGATCGCCGTGGGCAATCTGAAACCAGAATGCGCTGTCGATTTTCGCCTTGGCCATGGTGTACTCCTTTGTTGACGGTTTGCGATTGCAGGTGAAATTGCTCGGCAATAAATCCTGCCGCGTGAGTATCCGTGAGGGATATAATGTTGGCTGAATTATGGGTGCGCCAATTTTTGCGCGCTTCCTTCGGATGCAGAGGCTTGCCTGGATGTGAAGGCATATTCTGCCGCTACGGCTTGCACGAACGAGTCCAGATCGGCAAAGCCGAGGTATCGAGCGTATTGTGGAACGTGATTGCGTACGCGATCCCATGTGTCGCCCAGATGCCATCGAATCAACGAGTCCGGGCTGATGCCAAGCCCCTCGGGAGTTGGCGCGGCGCCGCCAAGTTCGGCGATCATCTCCGCCTTGGCTGCCGCCCGCGCGCGAAGGCCCGCATATCGACCGTTGGCTCGCAGATGGTTCAGCATTTCATGCACGGGCTCGCGCGTATGCTCGTCCAACGTCAGCCGCATGGCCGCTTCCTCGGTCAGCAACGTTTCCAGGTCAGCATGGTTCAAATCGTTCGCCGCCAGCCATCTGTACAATTCATCCTGATCGTTGATGCCGTGCGCTCTTCGGAACGTTTGCCATGTTTCGTTTTGCACCCCGGCCGTGTCCAGACCGGAACGCTCGGACTCCTGCAGCAATAGCCGACGAAGGCGCCCTTCCAGCAACGCCTGCTGATAACCTCCGGGTTGCAGACGCAATTCATCCAGCAGGTCCAAGCCGGAGAAGCTTGTTTCCTGATGCAGCCATCCGGCATCACGCTGCAAACGATCCCAGAACACCGTGTGCTCCAGGTGGAACGTGGTCCGTGGCTTCCCCACGTTGCTGTTGGCGTCGTGCACCATTGTATCCAGCAGTTCCAGGGCGTCGAGCAGTTTCTGGTTAACCATGCCGGCGCGAAGCCAGTGGGCGAACCGGGCACAGGTTTCCGCAGGCAGGCCCTGTTGGCCGGCCAAGGCCAGGATGGCAGGAAATGTCCGCTCCTGATAGAATGTCGCTTTGGCGATCTGGGCGATAACGTGCCCTTCCTCGTGTTGAAGGATGCCGTTGGTTACCGCCGCGCGCAGCGTTGCCCGGATGTTGACCATCGCCTCGGTGAGCGGTCGGTACTCGAGCTCGGCCGGGGCGTGCAACACGGCTACTTCGTCGTCATCCTCGATGTTGCCATCCGCGAACTCCCGGTAGATGCCGCCCACGCCAACCATCCCATAGTCCGCGAGTTCCGCTGCCCGCAATGCTCCCATGCTGGCCGCGCCGTACACTCGTATGCCGGCGGCAAGCGCCCACAGGATCTCTTTGTGATGGATTGATGGTACGCTGTGGAAATACCCATCAACGATGCCTATCGATTCCGGCTTCCGCCGTGCCACGCGCACCACATCGCCTCGTGCCGCCGGAGGGAGTATCCGGACGTCCTCGCATCCCAGCGATCGCATCCGCTCAATGGCCTGTGTTCGGCCAAGTGTCGGCCCGATGAACAGTACATGGCTCATGCTGGCCTCGTGCGTTGCGCCGCGGCGCCGGCGCGTTTCCCCTGCCGGTACTCCCCGTGCTGATTGCGGCCGATGTCGCTGTTTTCCAGGCCGGGGATTACAACGCGCACAACGGGGATGCCGAACCGTTCGATGGACAGGTCCACCACAACGACGCTTTGAATTCCCGTGGCCTGCAGGCACTGAAGTTCGCGTGCCACATCGTCGTTGAACGTATCGCTATCCCAATCAGCCACCGACCCGAAGCTCGTTGAAGCGCCGGTGGCAAGCGCCAATTCGATGGCTTGCCGGTTGCTGTCCCGGCCCATGCGTTCCAAATCCCTGAGCGTGATATCGTCGCGCGATCCGGCGATCTGTGTAAGGCGACTTTGCGCGGCCTCGGTAAGCGCGCGTTGCAGCGCGATGGCACGGCGCGGATGGCAGCCCATCCCCTGGGCGGCGAACCATGTTGAGCCCGTACTGTTCGGGTGCGGAACTACCATGCAGAGGAAGCAGGCCACGGCGACGTCGGAGGTTGTGGACCATATCGCAACGCTCAGGCCCGCATGCTCGAAGCGCTCGATCAGGTGTTGGCACACCGGGTCGTCGATCGTGGCGTGGTCCACCTGCGGAAGGCGCTCGGCACCGCCAAGCTCCCACAGGGTAGTGGCGTCTCGTTCGATCACCTCGCAAATGCCATGGCTGATTGCCTCCAACGGATGATTGCCCGAGGCCAGTCCGTTGGTTGTTGCGGCGAAAGCCCCGTGCCCGGTAACATGCGGCAGGGTGTAATTGCAGTGTACCGCTTCATAGGGCACAAGTGTTGGGCGGTGCTGCATGATATCCCAACCTTCAATCCACAGCATGCGATGATGTGGCCAGTAACGGCTGCCGGTAACACGCGGAAGCTCCTCAACCGACGCAATCGTGTGACTGGGTGCCAGGTCTTCGTAGCTGCCCAGAAGCAAGGGGCGCTCGATATGTTCGGCATGGTAGGTCTCGATCGACTCCATCACGCCCGAGACCTTTGCGGCGGTCAGCGTGATACCCTTGCCCTGCGCTACCGCCAGGGAACGCGAGTTCGGGCGTGTCACCATGGTAACGGGGATCCCAACAGTGTCCAGACCGGTTACATTCGCGATGCGGGTGATCCCCATTGGGCGCAGTAACGGCCCAAGCCGCTCCAGGGTACGCTCGGGGGCTGTAGTGCGTTCGGTGCCGTCTCGAAATGATTTCGGCGTTACCGCGGCGATATCCATTCGTGTGTTCATCGGGGAAATCCGGGCCTGCGAACGCAGTCGACGTGGTGGGGAGGAGCCGCGCCAATGCGGTGGGCGGCATGTCGATTGCGAAACTCGGGACAGGGAACTGCACCAAACCGGCACGCGTATGCGGCGCAGGACCCAAGGGTATGCGTGGGGGGCTTGTGCGGGGGTGACAACCGTACCAGCAGCGATCATGCTGAGGTACATCCGTGGGTAACATGACGCTCCGTGATTCCCACGGGGCCATGTGGTCCGACCGGGATTCCGATCAATTGGCTGGCAACAAGCAACTCTCCATCGAGAAATACTTCTTCCAGATTGCTCTTCTGCTGTGAACGATACGCGCGTGGTGTGTTTGAGTGCGCCGTTACGCCCGCTCCATGTACGCTTTCAGCGCGCGCAGGCGCCTTTGGGTTTCGTGGCGGAATACACGGCCAAAAATCAGGTTGAGCAGCCGGGCGGCCCAGCGTGGACGCACGCCGAAGGAGAACCTGTACGTGAGCTCGGTGTGCCCGTCCGCGGTTGGCTGTTGCCGCATCGATGCCGCGAATGTGCGGAGGAACCAGGGGCCGCGTGTCATCCGCACGGCAGCCACATGCGGCCGTGCGAACGTGATGTACACGGTTTCCATGCCAAGCCAGCCACTGCGAGCCTTAGCCGCGCACCACGTGTGCGTGCCAACGTCAACCGCGCTCCCGCCGATCACGCAGGCCCGGCGAAGGAACGGATCCCACGCCAGCCGTTGCGAATAGTCGTGCAGCAGATCGAACACCGCCGGGCAGGGGGCATCGATGATGATGCTCTCGGAGATGCTGGGCGCTCTTTGCGGTTGCGTTGTCATGTCCGCGCGCGGTGTTCGTTGCGGGCCGCCTGATGTTTCGCGCTGCACGCCAATCCGGCCGTCGCCGGATTACTGGGCCACCATAACCGGGCATACGCGGGTAATGCCTTCGCACGACAGCCGCAGCAGGTAGGTGCCGGAGGCCGGCCGCAGCCCCTGCCAGATCGCGATCTCGTGGCTGCCGGCCCCCGCATCGCCGCTGGCCAGCACGCGCACAACGCGCCCGGTGATATCCACCAGCTCCAGCCGTGTGTTTCCGCCGCGCGCCAACGTGTAGCGGGCAACGGCATCGTGTGCCGATCCATTCGAAACCACTTCCAGCATGTTGCCCGCACGAACGTCCTCGCTCTTCACGCCCGTGGTTGTGGCATCTTCCCATGTGATCGCCGTGATCGAGTGCGGCGGCAGTTGCAGGGCGTAACCCTGCCGGAAATCCGAGATGGCGGTCGAGCCGATGCGCACCGTTGCGCTGTCCTCGTTGTCGTCGTGCAGGCCTCCCAGCAACTGCAGTATCCCGGCATAGGCCGTGGGCACGGCCGGCAGCTCAAGCTCAACAGGGTGTGCCGTGGTAAGCGAAAGGTTGAACAGGATTACCGAGCGCCGGCCACCGCCGGCGTATGCAAACGATTGGATCGCGTTCACCTGCGTTGCCGCGCCGATGCCGTTGATCGCCGGCTGGCTCCATGCCGGGTTTGCGCCGTTCTGCCGCGTTGCAACCGCGTTCGGCAGGATCGCCTGGTTGGCAAGCTCCAATCCCAGCCACGTTGGGCGCTTGCGGCCGGATGCATACAGGTCGCGCAGCATTCCCCACACGCGTGCATAATCGCCGTTGGCCATGCGGAAGGAATACCCCAGCGCGCTGAACGCACACTGGTCGATTGCGCCAAGTTCGCGTTGGTAGGTAAGCATGGTCAGCGGCAACGCCACACCGCCAACCTGCGAGGTAAGGAAATCGTTGCGGATATCGATCGGTGCTGCGCCGCTGGTTGTGTGGAAGTTGATTTCGTAGATCGCCAGGTTGGTGCCGTGGCCGCCGGCGTCGATGTAGCCCCGGCTTTGATGCATTCCGCCTGTTGGGCCTGCCTGATAAAATGGCGTAGCCAGCAGCGGTGCGAAGATCACCGAGTCGGCATCGAACACATCCAGCGTGCCGAAGTATGGCGCAAGCGCAACCGCGTCGTGCTGTGTTGCGTTGGCCTCGATCTCCGCCTGCCGGCCCGGGAAGCCCGCTTGCCCGCCGATGATCAGATTAAACCGGTTGGCCTGGAAGAACTGGCTGGCGCGTATGATTGCGAACCGATCGCTGGCAACCGCGCCCAGACGAACACCGCCGGAAACCGAGGCGCCCTGGAACGGATCGTCCGTGCGAGCGCTTCCCCACAGTTCGTTGCCGTACTCCAGATGGATTGTCGGGAAGGTGGATGTCCACGGCTCCGGATGCCCAAGCGCGGCGCGGCGATCGGCGTAGGCGTGGCCGGCGCCCGACGGGGCGGCCAGATACTCCACCAGGTTCGTAAGGTCGGCTGGCGAAAACGATGGCGGCACAACGTACCATGGCTCGGCGCCCAGCGTTGCCGCCAGTTCCAGGAACTCGTGCAGCCCGTAACCATGGCTGCCCGGCACGCGTGCGTCGGAGCGGCTTCCGCTGGTGGGGCGCCCTTCGGCCGGGGCTAGCTGTGCGTCGAGCGTGGAGCCGAACTGCGTGCTCCAATCGCGCACGATCCCGGGGTTCAGCTCGCGCAGCCGTTCAACAAACGCATCGGCGAACACCGTGGTGTTGATATCCGATGCCCGTGCAAGCACCACATCGTCAACCCATATCTCCTGATCGGCCGCGCCGGTTTCGATGCGCGCATCCAGTATCGGCCGGTATTCGTTGGCGCCGTACGGGCGATTGGGGTCCGCCGTGGTCGGCACATCCACATCCCATTCGTATTTCCGCCACTCCGTTGTAAGCGCGGCTCGTTGGTCGATGAACGGTGCCGTGCCCTCGCGGAAAAACTGCGCGTGCAGCGTCTCGGTGCCGGTGCGCCCCTTGGCCCATATCTCCATATGCCACCGGCCGCTTACCGGCAGGAACTTCCCGGCCGAACGGTCGCCGTCGCGCCAGTAGCTGTCCATGTAGAAATCGAACCGTGCGTTGGCGGCGTTCATCTTCATGGATTGGCGGCCCGCGCTGCCCGGCCGTGTGGTTGTGGTATCCGCAATCGTGGTATTCCCGTAGATGCCCGGCACGCGCTGGCGTACCAGTACCACATCCATGCGCCCGGGTACGGCGCCGGAGTTGTCGAGCTGGAACAGGTAGCGCCCGTTCTGCTGTTGGAACGCGCGCACGCGGCCCGCGCGGCCTTTGGCGGCGCCCCATACGATCTCGTACTCAGCTCCGTCCCAGAAACCCGCGGGTTGGGCATTGCCGTTGTTGCTTGGGGATACAAGCGCCTGATACAGCGCCGTGCCGGTGGAGCCGGAATCGGCCAGGATCACCGATCCGTATTCGCCCGCCTCGAACCCGGGATTCTCGATCAGGTTCTTCAGGATCTGCGCGTCGCCCCAGCGATTGCGCGACCCCAGGTTGATGCCAAGGCGTTTTATACCACGCTGCACCGTGTCCGATGTGATGGTGACCGTTGTTACCTGCGCGACAGCAGGGCTTGCACCTGCGAGGCCGAGAATCGGAAGAACAACAGCGGCGGCAAGGCTGCCGAGCCGACGGAGGACAACGTGCGACATGGCGGGGCTCCTGTTGGTTGGGACGTTTGCGCGAGCTGAATCGGCGAAGTATACGAACTGGATGCAACGCACGGCAAGCGGGGCAGACGGCAACACTGTTGCTCCGGGAATAAGCGGGGGCGGTCCATGGACTATATTGGCTGTCCCCCCACTCTTACACGGCGGCGGTATTGTATCGTTGCCGAACCGGACAGCGTAGTAATCCTGACCAATACGATCATGGTTGACGAGTATGATTTCATCGCCATCGGTGGCGGCCGTGCCGGCTTTGCGGCGGTTACGCCCGTTGCCCTGGCAGGGATGCGCACGGCGCTTGTGGACAGCGGCGCTATCGGCGGCCTGTGCGCGTTGCGTGGCTGTAATCCAAAGAAGGTGATGGTGCGAAGCGCCGAGGTGCTGCACGAGGCGCGCCATGCCGGGCCGTTCGGTATCGACATTGATACTGTCCGCGCCGATCTGGCGCGCATCATCGACCGCAAGGCCGGCTTCACCGCCGATGTCACCGAGCGTTCGGAACAGATTCTTCGCGACCAGCGCACCGAGTTTGTTCAGGGGGCAGTACGGTTCACCGGCCCCAATACGCTGCGTGTTGGCGATCGGGAGCTGAAGGCGCGCGGCATCGTTGTGGCCACGGGTTCGGTGCCGCGCCCGCTTGCGTTTGAAGGGGCGCAGCACGTGAACACAACGGACCAGATCCTTGAGCTGCGTGTTGTGCCGGAGCACCTGGTGTGCATCGGCGGTGGCGTGGTTGCCTTCGAGTTCGGGCATGTATTCGCACGCCTTGGGTCGCGTGTTACCATCCTGGAGCCAGGCCCGCACGTGCTGGCGGGCGTGGAGCCGGATCTGGCCGACGCCCTGGTTGCGTATTCGGCCACGCTGGGGGTTGATGTGGTATGTAATGCGCCGGTGTTGGCGATCGAGCCGGACGCCGGGCGCAGCCGCGTCACGTGCACGGTGAGCGGCGCCGAGACGCGGTACCGGGCGGACTTCGTGCTCAATGCCGCTGGGCGTATCGCCGCGATAGGCACGCTTGATCTGGATGCAGCCGGTGTGGACTGGAGCCCGCGCGGCCTTGCGGTTACGCCGTATCTGCGCAGCACGTCCAACACGGCCGTATTCGCAGCCGGTGATGCGCACGGCAGGATGCCGCTTTCGCCGATGGCGACGTACGAAGGCGGGGTTGTGGCCCGGAACTTTCTGGAAGGCGACGTGCAGGCGGCCGAGTACGATGTGGTGCCGCGCGCGATCTACACAATACCGCCGTTGGCCTCGGTAGGGCTTACGGAGTCCGAAGCGCGTTCGCGGGGATTGGATGTGGAGGCCGTGAGCAACGACATGAGCTCGTGGACCGTGTTCGCGATCGCCGGCGAGCCGCTGGTGCGGGGCAAGGTGATCCTTGAGCGCGGGGGCGGACGCATCCTGGGCGCGCACTTGTTGGGGCCGGCATCGGGTGAGCTTATCCACATTTTCAGTATGGCGATGCGGTTCGGAATTTCGGCCGCCGACCTGCGTACCATGAACTTCGCCTATCCCACGTTCGCGAGCGTGATCCCGTCGATGCTTGGATAACGCCTGCATCACGGGCGGTTTGCCATGCTGTCCCGGCGCCTGCTCCGATACTGTTGCGGTTCCGACTACACCGTCACAGGCCTTCGTGGCGGGCTTTACCCTGCGTGCTCTTTGTGGTGATCCGCGGCGAAGGGCCTAACTGGGTGTGATGGTCGGTGGCTGACCGAACGGTGATCCCGGATACCACCCTTGTTCGGCTGCTGTTGTATGTCAGAACATGGGTTGCTATGTTTCGCCGACTTACGCTGCGTTCATCCCGATTGCGCGCGATCGACAGGAGCAACCGCCCGCTGCCCGATCCCGAAACGGACCCCCCTCCCACGTAACGCACATGAATCGTTCATAGCTGAAACTTCGGCTCGCCGTTGGGGTTATCCAACGTGCGCTCCATCGATTACTAATCCTACGGCCCTTCGTATGGCACGAATCATCCCGTTCGCCCTGTTGCTGGCGTTTCTTGCTGGCAGCGTTCCCGCTTCCGCTCAGTTTCCGCCAATCCCCACCGATTCCGTGAAGAAGTACGAGGGGACGCGTAAGATGATCGAGTTGCTGAAGGCCACGGTTGCCCGGTTCAACGTGCCCGGTAATTCGCTTGCAAACAATGCCCGGGTAAAGATCATCTCCGAGCTGGTGAAGACCTCGCCGGAAAACGAGAATTCGTTGTATCAGGAGATGTTGCTGGCAGGCAAAACCGAGCCGGCAATCGCGGGGATCGAAAAATTGCTGGCCAAGCCCAATCTGCATCGCGATGTCCGTACGCGGCTGCGCCGCTTGCAGGCGATTGCGTACATGCGTCTGGGCGAGCAGGAGAATTGCGTGATGAACCATACCTCGCAATCGTGCTTGGCGCCGATCGAGGGCAACGGTGTGCATCGCAACCAGCGCGGCTCGCGCAAGGCGATCGAGCTGTACAGCGAGTTCCTGCGCGATTTCCCGGATGACATTCCCAGCCGTTGGTTGCTGAACGTTGCCTACATGACCGTGGGCGAGTATCCGGACAAGGTGCCGCCGCAATGGGTGTATCCAAAGGAGATCTTCAACTCCGACTACGCGATCAATCGCTTTACCGATATCGCGCCCGATCTGGGGCTTGCCGATGAAGGGCTTTCCGGCGGTGGCTGCACGGAGGATTTCGATAACGACGGCGACATCGACATCATGCGCACCTCGTGGGGCGTGGCCGATCAGATGCACTACTATCGCAACAACGGCGATGGCACGTTCACCGATGCCACAGCCGACGCGCATCTCGAGGGAATCATCGGCGGGTTGAACATGTTCACTGCCGACTACAACAACGATGGCTTCATCGATGTGTTCATTACGCGCGGTGCGTGGATGGGCCAGTACGGCAGCCATCCGAAGTCGTTGCTGCGCAACAATGGCGATGGCACGTTCACCGATGTTGCAATCGAGGCCGGGGTTGTGTCGATGCATCCCACCGAGGCCGCCGCATGGGGCGATTTCGACAACGATGGCCTGCTTGATCTGTTCATCGGCAACGAAACCACCGTCTACGAGGTGCACCCCTGCGAGCTGTACCACAACAACGGCGACGGCACGTTCACGAACATCGCGCACGAGGCCGGGGTTGATGTGCTCGGCATCGTGAAGGCGGCGGTGTGGGGCGATTACGATAACGACGGGCTCATCGATCTCTACGTCTCCTCGCTCAGCCAGGTGAACCGGTTGTTCAAGAACAACGGCAAGAAGGACGGGAAGTGGACCTTTACCGACGTGGCCGCCAAGGCGGGTGTCCAGGGACCGATGTTCAGCTTCCCGACGTTCTTCTTCGATTACGATAACGATGGGTGGCTTGATCTCTTCGTGTCCGACTTCGGCGGAAGCGCCACCGGCACGTTTAACGGGCTGCCCGTGGTGATGGAGGTAATCGGGCCGGTTGTGAACGATTATCTGGGCAAGCCGCACGAGGTGACAATCCCGTCGCTGTACCACAACAATCACGACGGCACGTTCACCGATGTTGCCACCAAGATGCACCTGGACAAGACGCTGTTCGGCATGGGCTGCAATTTTGGCGATCTGGACAACGATGGATATCTGGACATCTATGTAGGCACCGGGCACCCGGACCTGCAGGTGTTGATCCCGAACCGCATGTTCCGCAATGCCGAAGGGAAATCCTTCCAGGACGTTACCACCAGCGGCGGCTTCGGCCACCTGCAGAAGGGGCATGCCATCTGCTTTGCCGATATCGACAACGACGGCGACCAGGATATCTACGAGGTGATGGGCGGTGCGTTCGAGGGCGATGTGGCGCGTATGGTGCTGTTCCAGAACCCCGGTACCAGCAACCACTGGGTGACGTTGGTGCTTGAGGGGGTGA
Source organism: uncultured bacterium (assembly GCA_966128725.1). Lineage (GTDB taxonomy): Bacteria > Bacteroidota > Ignavibacteria > OLB7 > OLB7 > JAFDZV01. Next base: position 22,319 of record CBHYLN010000043.1, read on the forward strand.
AGGCCAATCGCGCCGCGATTGGCGCGCGCATAGGCGTGACTGTTGCCGACGCCAGCGGAAAGAAACGCGAGATGCACGTGATGGTTGGTTCGGGCGGGAGCTTCGGTTGCTCATCGATGCAGCAGGAGATCGGGTTGGGCAATGCGACGCGGATCGAGTCCGTGGAGATTACCTGGCCCGGCTCGAACACCAGGCAGACCCTGCGGAATGTTCCGATGGATCGTGTGCTGAAGATCCGTGAGGGAAGCGATGCAATCGTGACGCTCAACCGTCCTGCGATCAAGATGCCCGGTGCGGGCACCGAGCCACATCATCATCACGACCACGGGCAGGATATGAAGGAGCCGGCGGGCCACGAGCACGATATGCACGAGCATGAGGGGCACGACGGCCACCATTGATGGCCCGTGTGCCGTTCCATGGCATCCGTGACAAGCTTCAGTGAGCACAGGCCCCGCGAAATCGGGGCCTGTGCCGTTGTAGTGTGTTCGTAACGTCCACGGACAACCGCCGCCCCGGCATATGCGTATATTTCATTTGTTCCTTACGTAAGTAAATGCTTACGTTTGCATCCGTGGTCGACGCTCGTGTTTAACGATCGGTGGCGCGCTGTCCGATAGTCAGGTATCTCCGGAGGCAGGCACGTCCACTGCGGCCAATCCAATGGCGGCCACATGACACTTTCGTGGCGCCGGACGCACGAATGCAAATGCACAATCGTCGTGAGCGTGTCGATTGGGCGGCATACTCCTGCAACACAACGGCAATTCACGAGCGCGGGCAATTGGCCCGGGCGGTGAAGAACAATATCAACCGAAATCAGAGTTACCATGGCATCCATCATTACACGCGACGAGCTGTTGGAAGAAACCCTTCGTGAGTGCGACGTCTGCATTCACCTGTACGGCAAGATTCCGGCGGGCGCTCAGGACTACCGCCCCACACCGGGCCAGCGTTCCACCCTGGAGTTGTTGCGATATCTGGCCGTGTGCGGCGTGGCCGCGGCGCAGAGCATTGCGGCCGGCACATTCAGCGGCAACCCAACATGGAAGCGTTCGGTCGAAATGACGTTCGAGGAATTCCCCGCCGCGATGGAGCAACAGAAGGCGGAGATTGCGGCGATCTTCGCCGGCCTGAGCGACGAGGACCTGGCCACCAAGACCGGGCAATACGTTACCGGCGAATCGTTTACGCTTGGTCGCCTGTGGATGAAGTCCGTGCTGAAGTGGCTTACCGCCTACCGCATGCAGTTGTTCCTGTATGCCAAGGCTTCCGGTGCGCATGAGATCGGCACGATCAATAACTGGGTGGGCATCGATATGCCCGTGCAGGAACCGGCCGCGGCCGAGTAAACCCCGGGCTTTTGCAACAAGCAGGTGAGGCATCGATCTGCCGGCAAGCGGAAATCATTCCGTTTGCCGGCATTTATTTTTTGAACGGCCACGGCGCTGGCCGGCGGGCAGTGCCGGCATGTGCGCCGTACGTACGGGATGGAAGGGTATCTTGATGTCGTTGGCATACAGGCGTTGCCGGCACATCAGTCGCAGCGATGGCACCAGGCCATCGCCGTGCCTGGCAGCCGACGATGCGGCCCGAACCGTGCGTTCGCCGGTGGCGGGCATCATGCGAATTTCCGGAGTCTGCGATATCATGGCTTTGCTTATTACGCCGCGTCTCACCCGCTCGATTCTCTCCGTTGGTGATCGCAATCCAATGTTGGCCACATGGCGTGTGTTGCCGATGATGGTCGCCTGCGTTATCGCATGTGTGTCGTCGGCGGCGCGTGGCCAGGTTACGGTGAACTTCGCCGTGAACCCCACGGCCGATACATCACGCATCAGCCCGTATATCTACGGCATCAACTGGGTGCACGGCGGCGAGCCGCTTCATGCCGATTGGAATCTTGGCTCGCGCCGGCTTGGTGGCAACCGATTGAGCAACTACAATTGGGAGATCAACGCCTCCAACAGTGGTAACGACTGCGATGCGGCATGCCGCAACCAGAACGACAACTGGCTTACCTACCGATTGCCCGCCGACAGCCAGAACGTGCCCGCCATCCTTCCCAAGACATTCCATCGCGACTCACGGATGCTTGGCTGCTATTCGCTGGTGCAGCTTCAAGCGGCCGGCTATGTGGCGGGCGACCGCAACGAAAATGCGGGCGCCGTTGCGGCGGCGCCATCGGCGCGTTGGAAGGCCGTGCGCATGGCCAAGGGCAGTCCGCTGGCTACCGTGCCGGACCCGAACGACGATTACGTGTACATCGATGAGCAGGTGAATGCCCTGGTGGCGGAGTTCGGAACGGCCGCCAACGGTGGCGTTGAGGGCTATTCCGTCGACAACGAGCCGGGGCTGTGGTACACCTCGCATCCACGATTGCGGGGATTGTCGTACGCCAGCGCCGCGGAGGTAACGGCGGCCGAGGGTGCTGGCAATCCGGCCATTGCCAATGCCAAGGCCAAGTGCGAGGAGGTGATCCAGAAGACGATGTTGATGGGCGCGGCGGTAAAACAGGTGGACCCATCCGCCCAGATCATCGGCCCTGCGTGGTGGGGATTCCTGGACTACTTCTCGCTTCAATCGGCGCCGGATTGGCAGCCCAACAGCGGCGTGTACCCAACGTACATGGCGATGTATCTGGACCGAATGAAGCAGGCCAGCGCTGCAGCGAATACACGGTTGTTGGACGTTGTGGATCTGCACTGGTATCCGCAGGTGGACGAGGTGCCCGCGAAGATGCTTCAGGCGCCGCGTTCGCTGTGGGACTCGACGTACAAGGAGGATAGTTGGATAACCAGGGATGTGCTCGGTGAGCCGATCAACCTGATCCCGACAGTCCGCGCCGCGATCGCGAAGTATTATCCGGGCACCCGGTTTGGTATCACCGAGTTCCGGTTTGGTGATGCCGACAACGGGAACACGTACTACAGCGGCATTGCCGTTGCCGACGCGCTCGGGATATTCGGGCGTGATGGCGTGTACATGGCGCAGTACCATCCAACCGATCTGGATGCGCCTATCGAGGGATATGTTGCCGCCGCGTACAAGATCTATCGCAACTATGATGGCGCAAAGGGGATGTTCGGCTCGGTGACGACGCGCGCCACCACAAGCGATGTGGAAAACAGCGCGGTGTATTCGTCGTTCGATCCCGCGCAGCCAGGGCGCCTGCATCTGGTGGTGATCAACCGCAACATGACCCAGCCGGTTGACGGCCGGTTCAATCTGGGCAACGCTCGGGCATACACCAGCGCGCGCGTCTTCGCGTTCGACAATATCTCCGCAACCATCACCGAACGCACGCCGGTGGCGTCGATTGCCTCGAACCGTTTTTCGTACTCGATTCCGCCGCTCACCGTTGCGCACTTCGTCATCGAGAGCGCGCAGTCCGATGTTGACATGCTGCCCGATGTGTCGGGGCTCGAGCTGCGCTCGGCCTCGCCAAATCCGTTCGCCGATGCCATCACGATACGGATGGTGCTGCCGGAACGCCGGCACGTTACGCTGAGCGTTGTGGACGCGCTTGGCACGGTGGTGGCAGTATTGGCCGACGGGGTGTTCGAGCCGGGCGAGCATCAGGTGCTATTCAGCCCGAAAGGCGCCGCGCCCAGCGGAGCCTACTACTGTCGCATGACCAGCGGGCACGATGTGCGAACCCTGCGGCTGGACCTGGTTCGTTAACAGACCGTTGTTGAACGGTCCGTGAGGCGCTGAGGTATTTCAACTGCCAGGGGGGCGCACATGCCGGCCTGCCACGATGGTGGCAGGCTGTTGCTCTGCTCGCTGATCCGGATATCGCCGGCAGTGTTATGCGCCACGCTGCCCGCGAATGATCCTGCCGAACGTGTGCAGTGCGGTGCCGACAGTGGCCCCAAGCTCGGGATCGGCGGCGATCCCGGCTGCATCCAGGTTCCGCCCCGTCAACTGCACGGTGGCCGATCCTTCGGCGCTTACAACGGCCGACATCACCGTAAGCGTTTCGATCAACTGCGGTACGGCAAACGTTGCGCGCGGCGACGCGTTCAACAACGCCACCGGTTTGCCGACCAGTTCACCGCTTCCAACAACCCAGTCCAGCGCGTTTTTCATCGAGCCCGGCACCCCGTGCGCGTACTCCGGACAGGAGATCAGTACACCATGGGCAGCGTTCAGTTGTGCTCGCCATTCGGCGACCTCCGGGTGCGGTGGTTCGATATCCATGTCGGGATTGAACTGCGGCAACGCGCCAAGCCCGCCGTACAGGCTGATGTGCGTGTCGGGCGGCGCCAGCAGTGCGGCCGCCCGCAGCAGGGTCGTGTTGGACGAAACTGCCCGGAGGCTCCCCGAGATCGCCAGAAGCCGAAGCGGCTGTGTGAATTCTTGCATGCAGCGATGACGTGGCGGCCAGGCACGGATTGCATGCCCGCCCGCCATTTTTCGCAGGGTGCAAAGCACGTTTCACGGCCGGGGAGGAAGCGCCGTGCAGAGCTGTGCAACGTTCGATATGCGCAACGCTCCCGACCCGCATGGTTGCCGGCAACGCCCGGGGTTCGGCAATACACCGCGCCCGGCTTGCCGCGGCTTGCTCATCTGGTTGGGGCAGTCATCGCAACGCTTTGCCGAAGCTCGTCGAAACTGAACACCATTTTCTGCGAGGCATTGCTCGCCGGCCAGCTTTGCACAATCGTCTCCACGTCCAGCCCATGCTTGACGATTGCGTCGTACAGCCCCTTCTGCCGCTCGCCGGCCGCGGTCAGCGGTCGTTTGTTTGCGATGGATGCCAGGTCATCCTGAAACAGCAGCTTGTACCGTGGGAAATAGTAGATCAGATAATCGTCGGTGTGATGCGACATCGTGCCAATATGGATGATGCGCATTTCCATGGAGCTGTCGGCTATCACCATCTGTGAATCCACCACCGCAACCTTCAACGGCCGTGGCGCAAGCTCCAGGCTGTCCGGTGCCAGCGTATGCGGGAAGGATACCAGTTGGCGGAGATAGGCCGTATCGGGGGCGGTTGCAATGACCGTGCTTCCGTTGTGCACGAATGCGCGCAGGCCGCCGATATAGTGCGGATGAAAATGACCGAACACGAAGAAGGCGATCGGCTTGCCGGGGGCGATGGCGCGCGCTTCCGCCACGATCATCTCGCCATTGGCAGGGCTGAGCGGAGCCTCGGCCACAACAAGGAAGTCGCGGAACTCCACAACAAGCGCTTGTGCGTTTGCGTGCGCCAGGTGCAGAAGGTGCAGGTTTGCACGGTAGTCGGTCCGGGTAATTGTTGCGGTGGGTTTGGGCACGGGCGGTGTCAGATGGTACGATGGCGGTACCATTGCCGCAATGCGTGCCGTGTCGATCGCGCGGTTGCATTGGGCGATGGTCACGACATTGGCATCGAACCCAAGCACATGTTCGGTGATCGTGGTTGGATATCGGAAGTGCCCGCCATCGCCCGCAGCGTAGTTGGCGTACGTTATCGTGGAAACCACGTCGCCGTACAGATCGCTGGCGCTGATCGTTGAAACCGAGCGCAGCTCGGGTGTTGCACGATCGAACGCCAGCCGCACTTCCATGCCATCGGCGGTCCGGTAGGCGACGGTGTCGGCACTGCCGTGTGTGCTTCGGATAAACGCCTGGCCGTGGCCGTGTGCCAGAAATGCCCGGAGCACGTACATGGGCGTCATCACCGCCAGATCGTAGGGGAAGCGCGCCAGCTCCTCGGCCGTGGCCGCGCCCGGCTCCGACTCACCGAAGTCAATCCGCGCCAGCATCGTATCGCTGTAATACGTGTAGGCCAGGTAGAGATTGGTTTTGCCGGCGAGGCTGTCGACCTGGTAATAGGCTGCGCCGGCCGGGCCTGCAACAAACTCGCCGCGTATCTGGCGATCCCATGTCTGCCACGGGCGCGCAAGGTGTGCAAGCCGGCGCTCCGTACGCCGGAAGGCAAACGCAGCGTTCCGCGTTGGGCTCAGGCTCCGAAGCACGGCTCGGGCTTGGGCCTCCGCGTTCACCGAATCGGTATGATGATTTGCAAGGAGGAGCGATGGGAGGATCCACAATACAGCGGCAAGTGCGCAACGCATGGCAGTTTGAATGCTGAACGGTTGGGGGATGGGTCCGTGCGTTTCCTGATGCGCACCCTGACCACGCCCAGTATGTGGCGTGGTGCAGGCGATACGTTACAGCCGGCGCGTAAGTAGTTGGCGGCGATGCGGCGTGGTGGTGCACAAACGTGTTGGGGCGTTCATGCTTATGCTGCGCTGCGTGCCGGTATTCCCAAGCGCATTCTGGAGCTGGGCCAGTCCCCGGATGATCTCGTGATCACATGCTCTGGCCGGCGTCCGTTGTGCGGGCCAGGACACGTCACGTCGCCGTTGCGCAGCTTGCGGCGATATCCTTGAGCTGCTCGGCGTGGCGCGCTTCGTGGTGGCCAACGAACTCGATCCATTGGAACACCGAAAGCGGACCCAATACCGGATGTGAAGCGTATGGCGTGTTCAGATCGAGATCATGCCCCGTGCCCACAACCTCGCGGAATGCAACGCGTGCCGCCTGCAATTGCTCCCATGCCTCGGCTGCGCTGATCGTTCCGGTTGGGATAACACTGTCGCCGGCTGCAACCGGACGGGTTCTGTCCAGCAGGGATGCGGCGTCCAACCGAATCATGTCCGCAGGTGCTGGCGCATTGCTCGCACGTGCGGCGGAAATGCCGCGTGCAACCAATACCGTCATGCGCCGTTCCACCAGCGCAAGGTGTTCCAGCACCTCCGTCGCCGACCATTGATCCGGTCCCGGGCGCACGGCGTGATGCGTGGAGGGTATCGCCGCGAATGCAGCGTGAAGCTCGGCGCGTGTATCGTCCAGATGGCGCAACAGGCTATCGATCGGGGAGGGCATCGTGTATCTTGGATTAGGGTCGGCGTGTGCAGCGCGCTGCGTGCCGTGGATTCGGTTGGGCAAAGATACGGCTGCAACACGATTGGCGTGATGTTCGGATCCGTGGGGAAGTGCGTGCAATCCATCATCGATAGAGTCAGGAATACAGCATGTTCATAATCGAACCGATCGGCTACGTGCGCGGCACACGGGCACAGCCAGCCGACGACAACTGGGATGCCGAGCGGGCCTCGATCTGGCTGAACGATTCGTTCGAACCGGAGGCGCTCGACGGCATCGAGGAGTTCTCGCATCTGGAGATCGTGTATCTGTTCGATCGGGTTGAAGCGTCGGGCGTGGTATCCGGCGCCCGGCACCCGCGCGGCAATGTTGCCTGGCCGCGGGCCGGGATCTTTGCGCAGCGTGCGCGGAATCGTCCGAACCGCATCGGCACCACGATCGTGGAACTCGAACAGCGCCAGGGTACCGTCCTGACGGTCCGTGGCCTGGATGCAATCGACGGAACACCCGTTGTGGATATCAAGCCCGTCATGGCCGAGTTCCTGCCACGTACCGAGGTGCGGCAGCCCGGGTGGTCGCACGAGCTGATGCACGGCTACTGGCGCGATGCGGGTGATGGTTCGTAGTGCCGACGCAGGGACTTGTTCCCGTGGCTACAGGCGCCTGGATGTTGCCTGCTATCGGAACTCGGCGCTGTCGATGACAACACGGAAGAACTCGCCCTCGGTCTGGAATCGATCGGTCCGGTAGTACCATCCGATGCGGAGTTGCGTTGGAATCGTGTATCCATCGAACGTCCCTTCCTGCTCCACGATGCCGCCGAAGTCAGCCATGCCGAATGTGGCACCGCCGGGATTCCCCCATCGTAACGTGTGGAGGTCGCGCAGGCCGCCATGTTCCGCCAGGCCCAGATCCATGGATGAATCCGTATCGTACGCGCGCACATGGGCCGTTGCGGAATCTGGCCCTGTTGAGCTCCACGTTGTTGCCTCGTCGGCAAGCATCGAGGGCAGCCACACGGATTCGGCCGTTACGCGACCGATGGTTGAGCGGGTGATGTCCGCTCCCCGTGCCGACATCACCGGTATGATTCCAAGCATACGCCAACGCATCTCCCCGATGCCGTCAACCAGGCGATCGTAGCCACGTACCGGAAGGCCGCCCATGCGTACCGATGCGCTCCAGATAGTCCCCCGGTTTCTGTTGATAACCTGAACGGCAGTGAACGGCATCCATCCGCGCAGTCGAATGGTTCCATGCATTCGCAGGCGTACCGCCGTCGCCAGGCCTGTGCCCGGCGCGATTGCATGCCGAAGGTATCGGCCGGCCGGCTCCGGCAGGTTCGCGAGAGTGCCGGGGTCGAAGCGTTTCCCGGTGGGTTGGCCCGAGAGCCACATCTCGTCCAGTTCAGCTTGAATCTTCATGGGCCATGTGTGCCTGTTTTCGATGCGTTGCTGTCGGGAACATATCACTTGGGTGCGCCATCACGAAACAACGGGTGCTGCAATTGCCCCCGACACATCGATGTACCTTCGCGTGAAAATCCTGCCCCGACAACGTGCCAATCGCATGCTGCGTAAGGCTGTGCGGCAGTGGCTCGTTGATGAGTTCCGTCAACCTGGTGCGACATTGCGATTCGCCGGTTTCACAATCCAGATGCGCGTTAGTATTGTCGGGAGATATTGAAGTTCCAATCCAAACGCATATGCAGAACATCAGGCCCAGTGAGACGATTCTTCCACGGCATCAGCCCCGCTCGTTGGCCTGGGTTGGTGACTCCTTGGTGGATTGGGTTTCCGGTGGCGTTATGTACCATCTCGACGGGGGCGTTGTCCCAGCCGTATTGCCGGAGTTTGCTCAATACAGCGATGCGGTGGTTTCTCCCAACGGCGAGTTTGCGGCGGTGTTTGCCGCCTACGGTACCGAGGGGGTACTGATGCGCAGGGGCCGTGTCGTCAGGGAGCTTACGCGAGGTGTCTATCGTGCCGACGTGAACCAGTTTCCCGTTTGTTTGTTCGAGCACGTCGGGCGTACGCTGTTGGCGCATTGCCCCGAGGTCTACTGCCGATTGCAGATCAGCGATGCCGAAACTGGTGAGTGCCTAAGCCACCGCGACGAGTCCGATTCCTATTTCTTCCATGCCCGCATTTCCGCGAGCCCGGACGGGGCACGGCTGCTGAGCAGTGGATGGATCTGGTGCCCGCTAGGTGCAACCGTCTGGTTCGATGTGGCGAGTGTGCTTAACGATCCTCGGTTGCTTGATTCGTTCGACGGCAGTCGCGAATTCTCGCGGAATGTCTGCCTGGCCGAGGACGCTACGGCCTGCTGGCAAAACAATACCACCGTGTTGATAACCGCGACGGACGATGCCGAGGATCCCACCGAGGCCGCCGAAGCCGATGCCGAGTGTGATGGCGAACGTCTGCGCACGTGCGGCATCATCGCCTACGACACGATCGGTCAGCGCGTGCTTTCCTCCTGCGTACTGAGCCAGCCCGCCGGTATCGTGATGGCTGTTGGCACCGAGCATGCCCTGGCGCTGTACCAGCATCCACGGCTGGTGCGTCTGCGTGATGGCGACATCATGCACGAGTGGCCGCATATCAACAGTGGTACGGAAACCAGCACCATCACTTGGGGGAAGCGCTCGCCGGTGATGGCGTGTGATCCGGTTAACGCTCGATTTGCGATTGTCCAGGAAGGCGGGATTCATGTGCTGAGCTTCTGAGCGGCGGCGGAGGAGGGGATTGTAGATAGATCCTCCGGTGTTGTTGCCGAGTGTGATCCGCGATCTCCTGCCGCGGGAAGGCCATCAGCACCGATACAGGGTCCATCGGAAACGGTTGTATGATTCGGGATGGTGTCCGACGCACGGAAACGGTGAGTATGATGGCGGTGGAGTACCCAATGATGTACTGACAGGGTACACCGTGCAAGCGTACATTGACGCATTCCGTCCCCCGAACGCTGAACGATTCGTGGCCGTCCACGATTGGGCAGTCCGCAACGTTGCGTTATCCGCCGGCCAGTTCGGCACGCATCAGTGGGGGCACGATACTCACGCGCCACGAACGCTCCGCGATTCAACATCCATATCAATCCGGAGTGTATCATGAACGGATCAACTGTTCGACGTCTGCTTGCCGCCTTGGCCGCCGTGCTGGTTACGGTTATCGCGGGCGGCATGGGGGGTAGTGTGGCATTCGCGCAGCAGGGAGCGCCGGGCTGCGACGGACCAAACCCTCAGCTCACCATCAAGAATCAGACGACATGCACTATACAGGCGATGATCTTTACCGATGATCCCGCAACGTACATCAACGAGCGGATCAACGCTGGTGGTCAGGTTGTGATCAACCCTGCGCCTGATGCCGTAAACGGCGTACACGACAGCGGCGGTTTCCCGAACTGGTTCCGCCCGGATGCTGTCAACCCCAACGTGTACTGGGTGAAGCATATCACGGTGTTGCCGGATTACTGCTGTGTCGACGTAAAGTACGAGCCCGGCAATTGCACCATCACCTTCCTTCCGTGCGCGCCGTTGCCGCCCCCGCCGCCGATTGAGTTCTAAACATCGAATCACGATTGAAGAGAAGAACCATATCGAAGGCCTGGTGTATTCCAGGCCTTCGGCGTCTGTGTGACAGGCAACGCGTCGCTGCCGATCAATCCCGCTTCGCGAGGTGCGGGAATATTCTCGTAAGGGAGATGCCCACATGACGGGCGTGGTGCCACGATAATCGGCGCCTGCATGCGTGGCCTGCGTGCAGCCGCAGTCGCAGTTGCGAGCCCGCCGAAGCCGCATCGGCAATCGTTCAAGGGATCCCTCACAGTGACTGGCGTGGCGCGGAAGGTCACCGTTGTGCGAAACCACCTTCAGCGCCTCCAGTATGTGACATGTGGCTGCCGGAGTCGATGGATACAGCAAGGGGTACCACGTTGCCGTGGTACCCCTTGCTGCGTTTCGCCGCGTAGTGATGCTAGTGCACCACGGTTAGCTGCACCATCGAGGTGGTGCCGCCCGTAAGGATGCGCACAGTGTACTGGCCCGAGGCAAGCCCGTCGGCTGCAATCGGGAGCAACTGGTCGCCGGCGGTAAGATGGCCGCCAAAGAGAACATCGATCCGGCGTCCGAGATTGTCGTACAACTCGATCTGCACGATGCCCGCGCGTTGCAGGCGATAGCGCAGTTCGGTTGAGCCCGATGCCGGGTTTGGCGCCAGTGTCAGATTGGCCACCGCCGAGCTGCCGCGTTCGACCCCGTTCGACTGGCCGTTCTGCGAGTACACGATCTCGAACGTTGCACGCTTGGTGCAGCCCGCGCCCGACATATCCGTGGCATCCACCCAGTACGTGCCCGGAGCCAGCCCGGTAACCTCCGCTGTGGTTGCCCCGTTGCTCCAGTTGTACGAAAGCTCAGGCATGCCGTGTGCGTGCGCCTGTGCCGTGCCATCCGGTGTGTTGGGGCCGGAGGCCTCGGTAGTGGTGACGTCCACGGTCAACATGTCCCACTCGTTGATCACGTTCACCGTTCCGCGAATCGTGCATCCCGCCTTGTCGGTAACGGTAACGGTATACTCGCCCGGTGACGCATTGTTGACAATTGGCCCGATCTCACCCGGCAGAAGAATGCCGCCGCGAGTCCACCGATAGGTGTACGGTGCCGAACCTCCGGTAACACCGCATCGTGCCCTGCCGTCGCTGTTGCTGCAATGCGACAGATCCGAATCCATGTCGATTGCAAGCGAGGAGTTCGCCGCAACAACGTACTCGCGGGTGTCGATGGCGCAGTCGTCCTTGTCGCGCACCACCACGTTGTACGTGCCCGGTGCCAGGTTGTAGACGTCGCGCGTCGATTGTCCGTTGCTCCACCAGTACGTATAGTCCGCAGCCGGATTAACCGTGGCCAACTGGATCGAGCCGGTGTACGACTCCGGGCACGGAGGCCGGGTGATCACCTCGTTGAGAACGTACGTGGCCGGCGGCACGGCTACCTCATCGCGTACGGCCCGAACCTCGTATGTGGCACCGCCAACAGGCTGCTCGCCCTCGGCGCCGTACGACTCGTATTGCGATACGTGAACCGGGTAGACACCACCGTACGTGCCGTAGCCGCCGTAGGTGCCTCCACCGTCGCCGCCATATCCACCATAGCCGCCGTAACCAGCGTCGTCGCCGTAACCATCATAACCGCCGTAGCCGCCGTAGCCGCCGTAGTCCGGATTCTTGATGTACGTGCGCACGCATGGATCGTACTTCACGCCCGGTGTCAGTTGCAGATTGCCCAGATACGCGCCCGGCCGCGTGATGCTCACCTTGTAGTCGTCGGTCTGTCCGTTGTCGATGCCGTAGCTCTCGTAGCCGCCATCTCGCCAGACATTGTACAGATCCTGGCCCAGATCCACTTCCACATACACCGGGTTGTAGTCGTACTGGTCGTTGTAGCCGTAGTCGAACCGGATCTTGTCGTACGTGGCGTCGCCGTGCACCTGCGCGATGTAAAGCTTGTCGCATGGTGGCGTTGGCGTGCAGTTGTACGGGTCGGCCGGAACAACATCCACATTGCGCCACACGAGGTTGTTGTTGTTCTTGACGTTCGTGAGAACGTCCGAGCCCTCAACCACGGCCATCGGATCCACGGCCGATACCAATCGTGCCAGCAGGCAGTACCGCGCCGGTGCGTTGGGGTAGTTCTCCGGATTGGGTACCGTCCACGGGATCTCGGCAACCCACTGCCGCCCGGGGTCCAGCGCCGGCACTGCCACCGGCACCAGCGTGATCTCGTCGCCATTCACGCCACCAATCCAATCGGTTGGCCAGGTGGATGCGCTTGTGGAGTAATGGCTCCAGTATACGTGGAGTATCACCTCACCGGCGTTGACACGCTGGCAACCGGTGTTCCGGATGCGGACGTACACATAGCTCTGGCCCAGCGGATTGTATACCGGGTTCTGGTAATGTGTCGGGTCGTCCTCGCTTGCATACTTCCCCGTGGCCACCGAATACGGATCCTGCGTATTACGCACCCAGATGTCCGGGCTGCCATTGTACACGTTGTTGGGCGCCGTGGTGTTCGGCTCGATGCCGAAATCCTTTACGTCGTCCTTCATGTACAGATCCTTCCCCGTTGCGTTCTGGCATACACACTGGTAGTAGCGATACATGTCATCCAGGAAGGCATGCCAGGGCCAGAAGATTGCCGCCGCCGATGCGGTTGTGGTGGCGCCCATCGAGCCACCGATCGCCACGTGCACGCTGCCGTGCGGTCCATCAACCGCGCTGCCGAAACCGTTTGCCGTCCATTGGCACGGATTGGTCAGCAGCGGTGCAAGACTGATGCCCGGGTTCTGATTGATGAGCAGCGGATAGCCGCCTACAACCGCGCTTCCGGGAAGCACCAGCGAGTTGAAGAACGCGCCCGGGACCGGCTGCAAGGGGTCGTACTTCGGCAGCGGCACATACTTGCTGCCGTTTGGCTGCGTCATCAGCCACGATTCCAGACCGTTGATATACCCACGGTGCCAGGAGAGGAAGTATTCGTCGGCGTTGTGGATGCCCGGTGTAAGGTGCAGCGCTACAACCGGCGCTGTCAGGTAGTTCATGATCAACTGGCGAAGCTCGAGCTGCTCGGCCGGTGTGAACTGCGTCATATCCGTCAATAGGCGCCGTCGATACGGCGGTTGCGCGCTTGCTGTCTCGATGGCCACTGCAAACATGCAGAGCACGAGCACGAATTGGAGTAATCGAATTCGCATGGAGACTCCTTCATCGAATGATGTGATGAACGTGTGTGGACACGGACTTGCGCGCGGCAAATCCATGCCAAGCGTGAATGCCGGAGATGCGGTGTGGTGTATGCTCCAAGCGAACGGGGGACGCCAACGGGCATTCCAGATGCTTGTGCAAGCATCATGTGGAACCACTGCGTGCCGATATTGGGGGGAGGTAATGCCGGTTGATACGATAATAGGCAGGTGAGGTGGTACAGGGGAAGTAC
>CBHYLN010000044.1:0-35983 GCA_966128725.1 uncultured bacterium
TACGCCGCTGCGGGGTTAGTTCCGCCAGGGTTGTCGGCACTGCGGGGAATGTCACGGCGTGCCCGATGCGCGGTGGGTTGTTGCCTGCGGTGCGGGCCGGCGATCCCGGCCCGCGATGTGGTTGTGGCTCAGTGCGCCTCGAACCAGCTTACACCGATGCCGGTTTCGGCGATCATCGGCACTTCGCCCAGCGGGAACGCGGTTTCCATCTTTTCCTTCACGAACACGGCCAGCGCTTCGGCCTCGGATCCCGGCACCTCGAACACCAGTTCGTCGTGTACCTGCAGCAGCATGTTGGCGTTGGGGAACGCGCCGTGCAGATCGCGGTGGATGTTGATCATCGCCAGTTTGATGATGTCGCTTGCGGTACCCTGGATCGGCATGTTGATCGCCGCGCGTTCGTCGCCGGCGCGCACGGCCTGGTTTGCGGCGTTGATATTAGGGAAGTAGCGCCGGCGCCCGCTGAGCGTTTCGGCATAACCCTTTGCCCGCGCGCTTTCGATGGTGCGCGTGATGTACTCCTGCACGCCGGGATAGTTCTGGAAGTAGGCGGTGATCAGCTCCTTGGCTTCCTTCTGCCCGATCTTCAATCGTCGGGCCAGCCCGAATGCGCCGATGCCGTACATGATGCCGAAGTTCACCTCCTTGGCCTTGCGCCGCATGTTGGGGGTAACCTCCTCGGCCGGCACGCCGAATACCCGCATCGCGGTGGCGGCATGGATATCCATGTTGTTGCCGAACGCCTCGATCATCGCCGCGTCGCCGCACACATGCGCCATGATGCGCAGCTCGATCTGCGAGTAGTCGGCCGAAAGGATCACGCCGCCGTCGAATCCCGCGATGAAGGCCTTGCGGATTTCGCGCCCGATCTCGGAGCGGATCGGGATGTTCTGCAGGTTCGGGTTGTTCGAGCTTAGGCGCCCGGTGGCGGCCACCGCCTGATTGTAGCTGGTGTGTACGCGGCCGGTCTTCGGGTTGATAAGGCTTGGCAGCGCGTCAACATAGGTGCCCTTCAGCTTCGTGGCCTGGCGGTATTCCAGAATCTTCTCCGGCAGCGGGTGCAGCGCGGCAAGCTCCTCCATCACGAACTGATCGGTGCTGTATCCGGTTTTGGTCTTCTTCTTGGTGGGGAGCTTCAGTTCCTCGAACAGAATTTCGGCGAGCTGCTTTGTTGAACCGATATTGAACGGTCTGCCGGCCAGCTCGTGGATCTCGCCTTCAAGCTGTGCCATCGTTTCCTCAAGGCTGCGCGAGATGTCCTTGAGCGAGGGAACGTCGATCCGTATGCCGTAATGCTCCATCGATGCCAGCACCTCCACCAGCGGAAACTCGAATCGCTCGGCAACGCGCAGCAGGTCCTGCTCCTGCAATGCCTGGTGCAGGGCGTGGTACAACTGAAGCGTGATGTCGGCATCCTCGGCCGCGTATTGGCCAACCTGCTCCAACGGGATGTCGCGCATGTTGAGCTGGCCCTTGCCGCGCGGGCCGATCAGCTCGGTGATGGAGATGGGCCGGTAGCCGAGAAAACGGACCGACAGATCGTCCATGTTGTGCTCGCGCGTGGAATCCAGAACATAGCTGGCCAGCATCGAGTCGAAGCCGATCGGCGAAACGTGCACGCCGTGATCCACAAGCATCAGCATGTCGAACTTCGCGTTCTGCCCGGTTTTCGGCAGCGCCGGATGTTCCAGCAGTGGGCCTACATGTCGCAGCACGATATCTAGCGGAAGCCCCTCGGTTGCCGCATGCACGCGCTCCTCACCGAACAGTGTGTCGTTCTCCTCGATGGTGTGCTGCGAGGCGTTCATCACCGGCACGTAGTATCCCTCGCCGGCGCGCACCGAGAAGGAGAAGCCGATGATGTTCGAGGATTGCCAGTCCAGCCCGTCGGTTTCCAGATCGAACGACAATACGGGGCCGGCCGCCAGCGCCTGCACCATCGCGGCAAGCTCCGCTTCGGTGCGCACGATCACATAGTGGTGCGGCACATCCACGATGGTCTTCACGCCTTCGAGCGCGTAGTCGAACGATACCTCCGGCGTTTCGGCCGCGGTGTCCGGCTCGCGGTCGGCGGTCGCGCTGGCAGCCGCCGCGTCGGCCGCTGGTTCCGTCTCCGCCGAGTCGCCGGCCGCGCCGGTCGATTCCTTCGCATACCGCGACACGAGCGACTTGAAGCCAAGCTCGTCGTACACACGGAGAAGCTGGGGGATATCCGGCTGCGAAAGGTGCAGATCCTCCACCGAAACCTCGACCGGCACGTCGGTGTGTATCGTCACCAGCATTTTCGACATGAAGGCGTTCTCGCGTCCTTCCTCCAGCTTCTTCTTCACACCTGCCTTCGGCACACGATCCAGGCCCTCGTACAGGGCTTCCAGCGACCCGAACTCCTGGATCAGCGGTATGGCCGTCTTCTCGCCGATCCCCTTCACGCCCGGCACGTTGTCCGATGCGTCGCCCATCAGCGCCAGCACATCCACCACGCGGTCCGGCTCCACGCCGAACTTCTGGTGCACGCCGCCGATATCCACGATCTCCTCCGGCATTCCGGGCTTGGCGGGCCGGTAAATCCGTATGCGATCGTTCACCAACTGGAAGTAGTCCTTGTCGGGCGTAACGCAGTACACCTCGAATCCGTCGCGCTCGGCCCGCCGCGCGATGGTGCCGATAATGTCGTCGGCCTCGAAGCCGGGCATCTGGAGCGAGGGGATGTGGTACATGCCAACGATCTGCTTCACACGCTCCAACTGCGGAACCAGATCCTCGGGGAACGCATCGCGATGGGCCTTGTAGTCGGCGAACTGCTCGTGGCGGAACGTGGGTTCCTTGCTGTCCCACGCAACGGCGATCATCTCCGGCTTGTACTTCTCCAACAGGCGCACCAGCGTGGTGCAGAAGGAAAAGGTTCCACCGGTCGGCTCGCCGTTCTTGGAGGTAAGCGGTGTGGAGATCAGGCCGAAGTATCCCCGGAAGAGGATGGCCATGCCGTCTATCAGAAAGAGTCGCTTCGGTTGGGACATCTGCGTTGCTGCCATGCGGGAATGAGATCGATTATTCGGAGGGTTGACACCCAATATCGGAAGATGCGACGAGAGCGGCACGTTCCTGATGTCGACGAATATCGAGGGCGTGGGCAAAGAAGCATGGCTGGAGATGATGGTGTTCACGATGCAGGCGCTGTGCCTGGTCCGTTGCCCGGATCAGCCGGAATCATGTCCGGCCGGGCGGAGTGCGGGGGCAAGGGGGGCATCTGCGGGAAAAATGTTCCGGCGAGGATTCCGGCTGGGTACGCGACCACTCCGGCGATCAGCAGTCCGAAAAACAGCAGAACCGCAAAAGCACTGCCGGCGTCGCCGACGGCGGGCTCCAGTGCGGCCGCCACGGGCGCCATCTCAGCGGCATAGATGATGACGGCCACAATTGTGATCGCGAGCCCGGCGATCGCGTTCGCGATCGGGCGCGACATGCGCCGTGTTGGCAGATTGAGCGCTTTGTGCAGAAGCGCCGCCGACAGGAACGCAGCGTTGGCGGGAAGAAGAAACACAAAAGCCCAGCCGTAGTGCACCCATTCCCGGATCGAGATACCGAGGATGGCACCGGCTACCAGTGCGGCGGCTGCGAACCATGTGCCCGCGAAGATCCTTGGATATTGCTGGATGATCCGGTTGAGCGTTCGGGCGGACATGGGGGTGCTTGCGTATCGTTGTTGTGTTCAAGCGGAGCCACCCCTTGGGCGACTCCGCCGCTGTTCTATATGAGGCGCGACAGTAGCTTCCGTGTCGCACAGAGTCAATACACTTCGTGAACCTGGGGCACAGGGACCGTGATCTGGCGCAACGAACGTTCACTGCCGGGGATATGTCGCGTGCCCGGCGGAGTCGTCACAGCATGATTCCTTGTTCCCCGTGGTTCCGGCGTTGTAATATTGGCACCGCATGACGTTCCTGAACCCGCTTGTCCTGTTGGCGCTGGCCGCCGCCGCCATCCCGTTGCTGCTGCATCTGCTGAACCTTCGCAAGCTGCGGACGGTGGATTTCTCGTCGCTCCGATTTCTGAAGGAGCTGCAGAAAAGCCGTATCCGCCGCCTGAAGCTTCGGCAGTTGCTGCTTCTGTTGTTGCGCATCGCGATCGTGATATTCGCGGTGCTTGCATTTGCACGGCCGGCATTGCGGGGCACGGCCGGGCTTCCCGGCGCCCGGGCGGCAACCACCGCCGTGATCCTGGTGGATAACTCGTACTCGATGCAGGCGCGCGACGAGCTCGGCGTGAGATTCGAGCAGGCGCGCCGCTCGGCAATGGATGTGGTGGATCTGTTGCAGGAAGGCGACGAGGCATATCTGGTGCCGATGACCGACCCCACCGCTGCCGCCAACGCGCAGCCGACGCGCAACCGCGAGGCGTTGGCAGGTGCCATCAGTGCAATGGAGCTTGGATATCGCCGGGCCGATTTGGACGACGCATTGCGCATGGCAGCGTCGCTGCTGGATCGGTCGGAGAATCTCAACAAGGAAATCTACATCATCACCGACGCTCAGCGTGGCAACCTGAGCCGCCGGCCGGACTCGTTCCCATTCCTTGACGCCGATGTGCGCGTGTACGTAATGCCGATCGGCGACGGGCGCGCGCTGGCGGGCATGAATCTCGGCCTGGATTCGCTTCGCCTGCTTTCGTCGGTGTTCGAGGTTGGCAAGCCGGTTGCCGTTCGTGCCTGGGTGCACAACTACGGAACGCAGGATGCCGGCAACGCGCCTGTGGGGCTGCTGTTCGGCAAGGAGCGTGTGGCGCAGGGGAGCGTGACGGTGGCAGCGGGCGAAACGGTGTCGATAGATCTTTCGGCAGCCCCCAAAAGCGCCGGGCTGATGGGCGGTGCGGTGGAGCTTGGGCACGACGCGCTTGATGCCGACAACCATCGCTACTTCGCGTTTCCCGTGCTTGGCGCAATGCGCGTGCTGGTGGCGGCCTCGCCGGAAGCCTCGGGGTATCTGACGCCCGCACTGGGTGTTGTGGCCAACAGCATCGCGGCTGAGCCTGTTTCTCCCGGCGCGCTTGCCGGCGCCAACCTTGCCGATGTCGCGGCCATCGTGATTGCCGACGCGCTGCCCTCGGACGCCGCGCGCCTTGCCCGGTATGTGCAGGATGGCGGTGGCCTGGTGATCTACGGCGGGCCCGGGCTCGATCGCAACGGCTTCAACAGCGGGCTGGGCGCGGCGCTTGGGGTGGCGCTGGGCGCGCCGGTGGTTGGCACCACCAGCCTGGCGTTCGCCAGCGTTGCGCGCGAGCATCCGATTTTCAACGGCGTGTTCGACCCCGCCAATCCTGGTACCGTGCAATCGCCGGCCGTGTATCAGGCATCGCCGGCGGCCGGAGGCGAAACCGTGATACGCCTGGCGGGCGGCCAGCCGTTCATGAGCGAGTTCCGCCGCGGCCGTGGCAGGATAGTGTACATCGCCGTACCGCCCACACGTGCCTGGAGCGATCTGCCGTTGAAATCGATCTTCGTGCCGATCGCAACGCGCAGCGTGCTCTACGTTGGCGCGCATGGGGATGCGTTTGCGGGGACGGTGGTGGGCGAGAGCATTACCGTTCCGTTGCCGGCTCGGGGCGATCTGCCCCCGCAGGTGAACGTGAGGGCTCCCAACGGCCGCGACGAGTTTGTTCCGGTGCGCGGGCTGCCCTCGGGTGTGTCGATCGCGTACGATCATGTTGCCGCGCCGGGCGTGTACCGGGTAACGGCCGGCGCAAAGGAGCTGGCGCTTTTCACGGCCGATATGGGGAGCGGGGAAAGCGATCTGACACCGCTGAGCGAAGATCAGCTTCGGCAGGCCGTGGGGCTGAAGATGCAGGCGCCAGAGCATATCACCACCCTGAAGCAGGGCAGCGGCAACGTGGCCGAACTGGTTACCGAGTCACGTTTTGGATTGGAGCTGTGGAAGTACATGTTGGCGATGGCTTTGTTGTGCGCCTTTGCCGAGATGCTGGTGGGGCGTACTCCGAAGGCGGCCGCCTGAATGTGGTGGCACGTGTTCCTGCCGTGAGACCTAACCGCCGGACAATGCCTGTATCACGTGTACGCTGCAGCCAGGGGGCACCGGGTCGCTGAGGCCGGCGCGGTCGCTTACCAGCGTATTATCCACGAAGATATTTACATGCTTGCGCAATGCGCCGCGCTCGTCAATCAGGTAGTCCGCAAGGCCGGGGTGGTGTGCATCAAGCGAGCGCACGATTTCGGCAACCGTGGTCCCGGCTATGTCGAGCTCCGAGAGCCCGGGGAAGAATCGCTGCAGGTTTCGTGTGAAGATGACGCGCGGCATTTCGGTCTCACGTGAGAATGTTATGTGAACGGCAGGGCGGGTCGGCACGGAGGAGCGTGCTTGCGCCGGCTCTCGGGGCCAGTTGGCCCCAAGGCCGGTACTACGGCATCAACGTGGATGCTGATGTTGGATTTGCCACGGCGGCAAGCTGGGGGGCGTGCGGCTTCGGTAACCTACGCCTCAACGGCCGGCGCCGGCTCCTCGGCTGCGGGTTCCTCGCCCGGCTGTGATTCCGGCGCGAAGCACCATATGCGGTACGGAACACCGTTCGGTGTGCGAAGCAGCCCCTGCGACAGCGGGCTGCCAGGCATCTCGGGTTCCGGTTGTTTCTCGAACGTTGCCCCGCGATCCTGCACTGCCTGCACAAAATCATCCAGCTTCTGCACCATCAATTCCAATGCGAACGATTGCGTGGCCGGCATGTCGGCCGTGGAGGATCGGACCATCACGCACATGCCGTCGCCGGGAGGGAAGCAGAACATTGCATGATCCTGTTGCATGATCATCGGTGTAAGGCCGAGCACCTCGATATAGAAACCGATCTCGGCGTCGATATCATCAACCACGTACTCCACGATCTGTTGCCAGCACGGGCCCAGATCGCTTGGGAACGTTGGCCTGTTCGCCATCACCTGCGTCCATTCCTCCATCGACTTGATCGCCGCTGCCGCGTTCTTGCGCGCGCTGCCCAGTGCTCGAAGCCGTTCGATTGTCTCGGTGCTCTGCATGTGAATGTTCCTCCTGTAAGCCATGTTTTGAAGTCATGGGGAAATTACTGCCCGCCAAGCGCTTCGATGATGTTTCCGGACGGATCGTGGAATTGAAACCAGAACATACCGGAGCCCATGTCAACCGGGGCGGCGTGAACACACCGCACGCCAGCGGCGACAAGCGTGGCGTGCAACGCCGCTGCCGATGGCACGCTCAGCCCGAATGAGCTTCGGGTGGATGCCGGGGTAACTTCGGTTGGTGTGCGGTTGCCCTCCAGATACAGGCCAACACCCTCGGAGATTTTGAAGTAGCATGCGCCCGGCCCCATGTCGTATAGTTTTTCCAGGCCAAGCAAATCGGCATAGAACTCGTACGCTGCCTGAAAGTTCGAAACGTAACAGGCAACAAATGCAACGCCCGTGATCCGCGCTGCCGGTCCGGTAGTATTGTTGGGATCTTCCATCAGGGAATGGATCTGGAATGTTGTGTCGATTGGCCGTAGTCGATCGATGGACCCCAATTGCCGGCGCCACCGGCGAGAAGCTCGAACATCGGCCATGCGCTGCAATAGGCGTCGCCGGGGCCAAAGTGGTCGCGCGCCACCCGACGAATCCCGTCCGCGTGGTCGAGCTCGAAGGTGGAGTACCCCGGCATCCAGTATTGCTTGGCCTCCTGCTCATGGATGAAACCCATGGCGCGTGTAAAATCGCCTGTTGGGTCGGAGTACATCGGGAATTTCCAGCCGCGGCTGTCGGCAAACGCACGCTGAACGTCGGGGGGATCGGGGGAGACCACCGCGAATGCGGCGCGATCAACCAGGTGGTGGTACAGGCCGTTAAAACCATCGGCCCACATCGTGCAATAGGAACAGCGGCGCCCCATGTTGTGTACCACGATCAGATCGGTGCGCTGGCCGAAGAGCTGCCGAAGCGAAATTTCGTTGCCGTCCGGACCAGTCAGCGTGTGATTGGCAACACTGCCACCGTACTGGCGATTAAGATCAGCCAATTCCCGCTGAACACGCTGCAACTCATGGCTGAGTTCCTTGTGGCGAGCATCAAGCTCCGCGATCGTACCCGACATGGTTTGTCCTTGCCGTTGCAGGTAACGGTTGGCCGCGCGTGGCTGCGCGATGTTGTGCGTTGCCAGATGTATTGTGGCAGCGCGCGTTTGAGCCAGGAAAATACGGTGGGGTATGATGAATCGGAAATCGCCGTTGTGATGGTAATGAGCTGCGGCCAGTGAAGCCAGGGGGAGAAAAACGAGCAGCGACAATGTTTGATGCCTGCCTGCATCGTGCATTGCCGCCGCTCGTTATAGGAGATGATGGGCAATCGGGTTAACGGACGACAAGGCTGCCAAGTTGCATGCCGCCGTGATTTATCAAGAGTCGATAAGTATATATGCCGGCTGGGAGTGTGCCACGGTTGAACGTGAAGCCATCGCCATCCAGACGGCCGCTCTGGTTCAGAACCGTTGCTCCGGCAAGGTTCACGAGCTGGAACGAATATTCGTCGCCCGCGGATGCCTTGTCCGGATGGATCCGAGCCTGAGTAGTAACCGGTAGCGGGTAGATCCCGGCTGCTGCCGTGCTGGCAACGTTGACGCCCGGAGCAACGCTTGCCGGCGGCCCCAGCCGTTTCAGCATCGAGCCATCCAGGCCGGCAGTGTATACGGCGTTGTTGGTTGCGTCGATCGCAATCAGCGTGTTGCTTGTGCCCGAGGCTTCGGGTGTCCACGTGCTACCGCCATCAACCGTCCGGAGCACCTGCCCGCTGGTACCAACGGCATAGCCGGTTCGAGCATCCACGAAGCGTACCGCCTGCAACACGTTGTCCGCGTTGCCGGTGTACACGCTGTCCCACGTGTTGCCTCCGTCGGTGGTACGATAGATGGCCTCGTGCCCGTCGTGGCCAACCATGAACCCGGTTGTGGGGCTGGTGAACCAGAGATCGGCGAACACCTTCGAGCCGGTATAATCCTGTATGCGCGCCCAGTGTTCACCGCCATCGGTTGTTTTGTAAAGCTGACCGGGCTGGTTGTACGTATGGCCCAGGCCGGCCAGGGCATACCCGGTTGCGCCGTCGGCCATGTGGATCTTGCGGAACACATCGGTGGTGTTGGTTTTTACCTTGCGCCAATTGTTCCCACGATCCGTTGTCTTCAGGATATGGCCCTCGTAGCCCGCCACGAAACCCGTGTCGTTGCCGACAAAGGAGATCGAATAAAGTCCGCTCGAGGTTGCAACCACACCACTGCTCCACGTTGCGCCGCCATCGGTTGTTTTGGCGATGACACCGCACTGGCACGACCCATCGTAGCCCGCAACAACGCCGTTGTCCGCGCTCTGGAATTTCACCGAGAACAGCAAAACGCCGGGCACCGCCAATGCCTGCCAGCTTGTGCCCGCATCAGTTGTTCTCATGATCAGGCTGCCGTCCTGGTCCCACCCAACACCATATCCGGTTTCAGCGGTTGGGAATTGGATGTCGTACATCGAGAGTTGAAACCCCTCGGGGCGTATGCTTACCCATTGCGACCAGGCGGTATTTGCAGCCATGCAAAATGCCGCAATGGATATTGCCATAAGTTGGCGGAAAATTCCAATTGAACTCGCACAATGTTCTCGAACCCGCATGATCGTACCCTCCCGTTTTGCGTTATGTTCCCTCGTCACACCGGCACCATCAACACATACAGCTTTAGTCGAAGAGGAGTACTCGTTTGTTCCCGTTAGGTTACTGCGAATTTCTTATCTGAACTTGTGTTTCGTTAATGCCGTCGACCGTCATGTAAGCAATTCGGCCGAGTGGCGAATTTCGCTTCGGTGTGGATGTGTCATGCGTGCCGCCCGGCGATATTCCTCCGGCGAGCTGTGCAGCTTCCTGCGGAACATCCAGCTGAACGAGCCGTGGCTTGTAAATCCAACTCGTTTGCAAATCTCGGCAACCGTCAGCGACGTTTCCTCGAGAAGCTTGCATGCGCGCTGCAAGCGTTTCTGTGTAAGGTATTGATGCGGTGTTATTCCGAATACGCCACGGAATAATCGCAGGAAGTGATGGCTGGACATAAAGGCCACACGCGATATTTTCTCCAATGTCAGACGCTTCTCGATATTGGCGTCGATATGGTCACGCGCGTCGTGCAGGCGCCGATAGATTTCGATCCGTGTGGAGCGCCGAACGCCGGGTATCGCTTCGATCTCGCTGAACACTACCCGATGCACGCGTAACAGGCATTCCAGCAGCGTATGGTATTGTTCTTCCTCCCACTCCTCCGATTCCTGATTGTTGCGGAGTACGGAGCGGATCTGATCGATTATCGGCGTCAGGATCAAATCGTGCGGATACGTGCGCTCGAAGAACGTAACGGGCTGCGGGTTGTCGCCGTCGGGCGCTTCCAGAAGGATATCGCTTGGAGTTATCAGGTCGCGCAGAACGCGCGAGGCAAAGTCGCGATGAAACCAGACGTGGAAGGTCTCAACGGGGAGGTCGGAGCGTACCGTTGTGGAGAACCGTTGACCGTCGTTGAGTATCAGGTACGATGTGTCATCAACGACATATCGTTGACGGCCAACAAGGTATTCGCCTCGGTTGCCGAAATTGCACATGATCGAAAGCGGCCCGGCATGTTCCGGATAATGCAGCTCTTTTTCATCGAGCATGATCAGCGCGTTCGGAAATCCGAGCACTGAACATGGTGCCTCGGGGCGATTCTCTGGGCGACTGAAGTCGGGGAATTCTCGGACGATCATAGCAGGATTTCCGCCGTGATAGAGGAGCAATGTGCAGAATTGGAGCTGTGGCTCCAGTGATGCTCGTTGCGACCAGCGATATTGGATATCGCAAAGGCCGAAACGGCGTCACGCAGATACACACGACCTGCATCTTTTGTTACATTGCCCGGCATATCATTGGGCCGGCCTGCTGACTATTGGGAAGGGATTCCTGTAAACGTGCTACCGAATAACGATGTTTCCGACGCACAATCAACGGAAATGTTCCACCGATTCTTCGTTATTGCGATTAATTTCCCGCTGCTGATTTCGGCGTTCGCGGCCGTTTCGTCTCGTATACTCCACTACGGGAAACCAATTCCGACCGATTAGTTTCAATTCCATCCAGGAATACGACCGTACTGTGCATTCCTCTGCTGAAGTCGCGGCTGCTTCCGCGATGCCTGAAGCTTCTTCATTCCTGCTGTTCGGCTGCCACTACAGCCATGCAATTGGCATCGGCGATAACCACGCCTGCCCGCCAAGTGGCGCCGGGGCAGGGCATAAGAGTGCCTTGTTCCGCGTATGTCTCGATCGCCGTAGTGCGCGTGTTCGTGGAACCGATCGAAAAGTTTCGCCAGGTTCGATTCCTGTGCAGGGTTTTAGGATGTGCAGGTGGCCGATGCGGGCAGGAACGCCCTGAAGGAGAGGTGGGTGGTTTCTCCGATATCGGGAAATGTGATGCGGTGTTGCGTTCAGGCCCGCGGTGGTGATCCATTGGTCGAATCCGTTCCGGCAGGGTCCCCGCTCGCGACGCTGTTCTGGTGCGGCGGTTGTGCGAATAATCGCAGCCCCTTGGCGCGCGTGGCTTGCAGGCGTTCGAGAAATTCGTCGCGCGGGATACATTCGGCGCCAAGCGTTTCGAAATGCGGCGTCATTGTCTGGATGTCGATCCATTCGGCTCCGTTGGCCGCAAGGTGATCCACCAGGTACAGCAATGCCAGTTTCGATGCGTTGGAGCGGCGGTGGAACATGCTTTCGCCGGCAAACACGCCGTCAACATCAACACCATACAATCCGCCAACAAGTTCGTCGCCTTCCCATGCCTCAACGCTGTGGGCGATGCCCATACGGTTGAGCGTGACGTACGCGGCGATCATCCGGGGTATGATCCAGGTGCCACCTTGATCGGGCCGGCGGATGTCGGCACAGGTGCGGATAACATCCTCGAACGCCTGGTCGATAGTGAATCGCAGATTGGTGGTGGCACGCGCCTTGGCCAGGCTGCGGGGTACGTGCAGGTTCCTGAACTGCAGAATGGCGCGTTCGGCGGGGCACGACCAGATCAGCGGGAGATTGTCCTGCGGCCAGGGGAAGATGCCCTGACGATAAGCCAACAACAGCGTTTCGGGTTGCAGGTTGCCACCAAGCGCAACGATGCCATCCGGGTTCGCCATTCTGGGGTCTGGAAAATGTAAGGCCGGCATGTCTCCGCTTCACCAGATCCAAATTTCCGTGGGCGCCGTGGGGGTGTCAGCATTCCATACGGTTCAGTGTGTTGTGGGCTCAAGATAGGAGATTGTCCGGACTTGCCTTGCACGGCAAGCAGTAGCATGTCGTGTGTTCCATGAAGTGGGTGTGTGGTAGCGTTGCGGCGCCGTGCCGGTGTTGGTGATGGCCCCGATATTGACAGCAGTGATGCGCGCGCGGTGTGGGTACATCGGACAACGGCCCGGGTGTTCGCGTGAGCACCCGGGCCGTTGTGAATAACCAAACATGGGAGATGGGGCCTGCCGCTGCGCGTTAGTTCGCGGGCGGCATCTCCACCTTCACGCGGACCTTCAGGTCCTTCTCGCGTACGATGATCCGGCGCGAGCGTGGAAGCACAACCGGTTGCTGATCGGCCTGCGCGGCCGTGCGTGTTTCCGAAGTGGAAAGCTGGCTCGAACGTTCGGATGCGTTTGGAGCATGTACCACGGGAAGCGTTGCACGCTCGGCGGCGTTCGCATTCTTTGCTGGCACGCGCGATACGGAGCGATTGCCCTGATGCGCGGCTACGTTGCCGGGATTGTGCGCTCCGTACGCCGCCGCATGCGCGCGGGTGCCGCGAGCCGTTTGATCGCCTTGGATGGGGGCTTGCGGAATCTCCTGGGCCTGACCGGCATTGGCCGTTGGCCTGCCCGTTACCACGGCTTCGGGCATGGGGGGCGTGGCCGAACGTGGTTCCAGTGGCATGGCTTCAGGGGCGACGACGTTGCCGTTTAACTGCGGCTGCTGCTGCACGATGGGCTGGCCGGCCGATGTGTGCTCCGTTGCCGCATTGCCGGATGTGGCGGTACGTGTGGTGGAGATCGGCGCAACAACGAACATGCCGATGATCACCCCGACAACCGAGGCTGCAAGCGCCGTCCAGCCGATCAGGCCTCGGTGCGCCAATATCGCGCTCACGGATGCCGCTCCTGCCGGGGCCGCGATCGCGCCGGTTTCGAGGCCTGTGGCCGCGGCCTGTACCGGAGCGTTCAGCATGATCATAAGCCTCTCGCGGCCGAGATCCTGATGTGGCCGAACCGCATCGCGGTGTTTGCGAAGTGCGCTGTCGACAATGCGGTAGGCCTTCAGCGTTTGCCGAAGCTCGGCATCAATCGCTACCTGCAAATAGAAATCTTCCTCGTCGGCGGTGCTCATGGCACCGGCCAGATAGTGTTCAACGAGGCGTTCTTGTTCGGCACGATTCATCCTTCTTCTCCACGTTGATCATGCTGTCTGCTGGAGGGATTTTCGACCGTCGAGCGATCATTCTCGATGCCGATCATCGCCGCGATGATGCGTCCGAGGTGCGCCCGAGCTCGCCAGGCCCGTGTGCGCACGGCGCCAACCGGCTCACCGAGCATGTCGGCGATTTCCTCGAACTTGTATCCCGAGTACGTGTGCAGCACAAGAACCTCTCGCTGGGCCTCGGGGAGATGGGGGAGTGCCTTGATAACCAACTCTTCCAGATGGGAAACCTCATGGATGCTTGCCTGCGGGTGGCTTGCTTCCGGAAGCTCGTCGAGATCGGCGTGCAGCCGTTTTGCTCGAAGGGCATCGATGCACAGATTCCGAGCCATTGTCAGCAGCAGGCCCATTGCGCTGCGGGGGATATACTCCCGCCCATCGCGGCGGATGCGTATCAAACGCTCCCATAACTCCTGCGTGACATCCTCGGCCATCTGCGTGCTGCCAACAAGTTGCAGGCAGTAGTGAAAAAGCCGATGATTATGCCTGTCGAAAAGCGCAACCAGAGCCAGATCATTGCCGGCAAAGAAGCGTTGGAATAGTTCCACATCGCCAACCTCGCCCTGAGCAGGGGTGGCCTGCGGTTCCTTGGCTCCCGCACCGACACCGAACATTGTATCGTACCAGCTCATGTATTGCGTTTTCGGTCAATATGGCCCGATTAGTGTTATGACGAAACAGCTCGGCCAAATGTCACGGTCCCGCGGGTGTGACGTTTGCAAAACATCCTTCGTCCATTCTAGACACAGGCAGTCTGAATCCACCGGCATGGAGACAGCGCTGGCCGAGCCCGTGACGTGGCCGGATTCCTTGCATGGCATCCGCGCTGACACGCACGTAGGTTACGGCGGATCGATCAGCAACATCCAAAGGTCGTAAGGATGAATCAACTGTACTCCCTCTACAGAGCTCTCCTTTGCCTCGTATTCATCGGTTTGGCCGGCGTTTCGCGGTTGAATGCGCAGGCCGATGCCAGCTCGTCCATTCGTTTCCTGCAGAACCGTGGCCAGGTGATTGACGGTGACAAGCAAGCTCGGCCCGATATTCTGTACACGGCGAAGGTGGGCAACGTTGGCCTGTACATGCGACGTACTGGTCTCAGTTACCTGTATGTGCAGATCGACCACCCCAACGGACCCCAACTGCCCAGTGGCCGACGATTCAAGCGGCAGCCGGACACCTCGGCAATCGTAAGCACATACCGTATGGATATGGAGCTTGTGGGCGCCAACCCAAACGCGGTTGTGCAATCAAGCGAGGCTGGCGGCCCGGCGCTGAACTTCTATCTGTCGCATTGCCCGCAGGGTATCACTGGCGTGCGCTCGTACGGTCGCGTAACCTACCACGATATCTACCCGAACATCGACCTGGTGTATTACAGCACCAATGGCGGCATGAAGTATGACTTTGTGGTGCGTCCCGGCGGCAAGGCGAGCGACATCAAGATGCGATACGTGGGGGCGCGCGAACTTGGGCTGACCGATGACGGCCGTGTACGCGCCCGCAATCCGCTCGGTGAACTTGTCGAGGGGCGACCGAAGGTCTGGAGCGAGCGTGCCGGCAGCGCAACGCAGCGTCCGGTGAGCGCGCGTTATCGAATGGATGACAGCCTTGTGACGTTCGACGTTGGCGGGTATGACCGCGCCGCCGTGCTGGTTATCGATCCGACGCTGTCGTGGAGCACGTACGTTGGTGGGACCAGCAACGAGTACAACTTCGTTTGGGGGGGGGGGTGGGGGGGGGGCGGCAACGGCATGAAGAGTGATCGTGACACAACCCTTACGGCGATGACCTCCACGGTCAGCGTTGATTTCCCAACCACACCGGGCGTGTTCGCGCAGGCGAAAATTGGGTTGGCCGGCGATTACGACCTTGCCCTGTATCGCTTCAGCCACCGTGGCGCGCGAATGTGGGCCACGTATTTCGGCGGACGCTCGCAGGATTGGGCCGGAACGTTGGCGCTTGGTTCAACGCGCGAGGTGTATGTTGGCGGCTCCACCTACAGCAACAATCTTCCGGTAACGCCGGGAGCGCTGTATCCAACAATGGTTACCACGTACGATGGGTTCCTTGCGAAGTTCGATGCCAACGGCGGCCTGACATGGTGCACCTATATCAACGGTGTGCAGGTGAATGGGCTCGCGACCGACCGTGCCGGCAACCTGATCATCGGCGGCGACGCCAGTTCGTTGTCCGCTACCACGCCTGGCGCCTTCCAGAGCACACCTCCGCCGGTGAATTCGTGGAAGGGGTTCCTGGCCAAGTTCAACAGTGCGGGTGGGCGAATCTGGGCCACGTATTTCGGTGGCACACCCCAGTTCTCCGGTTTTCAGGAGGATGGTGTTGCGTCGGTGGCAACCGATTCCAGCGGCGCCATCTTCGCGGTTGGCACCTCAACTCTTGTTGACTTCCCGACGTCGGCGAATGCATTTCAGGCTGTCCCTGTTGGCCAGAACGATGCCTGGGTCGCGAAGTTCGATGCCAACGGTAATCCTGTCTGGAGCACCCTGTACGGAGGCCTTGTCGTTGACTACGGTGTGGACATCGCCGTGGATCGCCGTAATGACATTGCCGTGTTGATGTCCACTCAGGGGACGGATATGCCGATTACCGGCGACGCATATCAGGCCGCGATGGGCGGGGTTGCCGACGCGGTGATCGTGAAGTTCGACAGTGCCGGTAATCGCAAGTGGGCCACATATTTCGGTGGGTCGGCGACCGAATACCTTACATCGCTGGACGTTGACGGACGGAGTAACATTTGGATTGGGGGATACACCGTTTCCACAAACTTCCCGGTTACCCCCGATGCCTATCAATTAGGCCTTCGCCTTGCAAGCGGCGATGCGGCGATCGCGAAGTTCGACTCGGCCGGTCGACTGGTGTACAGCAGCTACTTCGGCGGTGACAGTTGGGACTATGCGGACGCAATTACCACCAGCATTTTTGGTGTTGCCCTCAACGGCACAACGTACAGCAACAACTTCCCGACAACCGCCGGCGCGTTCCAGGCCACCTTCCGTGGCTTCAGCGATGCGTTTATGTTCCTGATGTGCGATCCCCAGCCCTATGTAGAGGCGATCGGACCCGCCAAGGTCTGCCCGGGCGATTCGGTTACGCTTACCGCGCCTCCCGGATTTGATACCTATCTATGGAGTACTGGAGCTACTTCGCGCTCCATCCGCGTTGCCCAATCCGGCAACTACAACGTGGCCGTGACTTCGGGGGCCTGCGCTGCAACAAGCACGGACTTCCCAGTGACGATTTTCCCGGCACCGGTTCGCCGCATTCAGCCGGCCGGACCACGTCTGGAGATCTGTGCGGGCGACTCCGCCACGCTCTCGATCGCCGGCGGTATCCGCAGCTATCGGTGGTCCACGGGCGATACAACCGCGCGGATTACGCTGAAGCAGGGCGGCACGTACTACGTTTCCTTTATCGACACCAACGGTTGCGCCGGGCGCACCGACACCGTTACGCTGGTGGTGAACCCGCGTCCCACCACAACCATCACCGCCGACAGCTCGCTTTCGTTCTGCGATGGCGGATCGGTACGCCTTTCGGCCGGCCCGGGCTTCGCCGAGTATAAGTGGAACAGTGGCGAGACGTCGCCGACGATTGTTGTGAACAAGTCCGGCGTGTACAGCGTGATGGTGAAAAGTCCGGAGGGATGTTGGGGGCCGTTCAGCACGCAGGTGGTTGTGAAAGTCTATCCCAACCCTACCGTGGGGTTGCGAGCGCTTCTGCCCACCACGTTCTGCGAGGGCGACAGCACCATCCTGGTTCCGGCGCCCACTACGTTCGCGAAGTACGAGTGGTCCACCGGCGCGCGCACCCAGTCCATCACGGTGAAGAAGGAAGGCACATATACGCTGATCGCCACCGATACCAACGGCTGTATCGCAACCGCGGATATGAAGGTGACGGTAACGCCTCGGCCGCATCCGTTGATTACCGCAAGCGGACCGCTGAAGTTCTGTGAAGGCGACAGCGTGATCCTGACCGCCAGCAGCGCCGTGCAGCACCAGTGGTCCAACGGGAGCACATCGCAGAGCACGGTGGTGAAGCAGAGCGGACGGTACTTCGTCTCCGCCACCAACGAACGCGGTTGTGTCGGCGGCTCCGATACGGTAACCATTGTGGTGCTGTCGCGACCGGACGTTGCAATCAACGGCCCGGTGAGGGTGTGCCAGGATGCCGTTGCGGCCTACAGTGTGCCGGGGGCGGCCGGCCGTACCTACGAGTGGAGCGTGCTCGCCGGCGGATCGCTGAGCGGCGCTGGCGATGCCAGCACTGCTTCGGTGCAGTGGGGCAGCGCCGGCACGGGCCGTTTGCGCCTGCGTGTGGTGAACGACTCCACCGGGTGCTCCAACGACACCACCATCACGGTTACCATCGGCTCCTCGTTGACGCCGTTGGTGACGGCCAATCGTTCGCTGAAGCTGTGTGACGGTGACTCGGTGACATTGGATGCCGGGCAATACGCGAAGTACACGTGGAGCACGGGCGCCAGCACACGCACGATCACGGTGAACACACCGGGCATCTACACGGTAGCGGTGGTGGATGCCAAGGGATGCAGCGGTTCATCCGATCCGGTGGTGGTCACGCAGGCGCCGTCGCCGGTGCCGACGATCACGATGAGCAACGGCGGGGTGATGTGCGAGGGCGACAGTGTTGTGCTGGATGCCGGCGCCGGCTACGCGACGTATCTGTGGAGCAACGGATACAGCACGCGGCGGATCACGTCGCGGGCCAGCGGTGTGTACACGGTGACGGTGACGGACACGAACGGGTGCACGGGCACATCGGCGCCGGCGGAAGTGCGCGTGATCGCGCTGCCACAGCCCGGGATGAGCGGTCCGGTGCAGGTGTGCCAGAACTCGACGGTGGAGTACAGCGTGCCGGCGATCGGCGGCGCGGCCTATACGTGGAGCGTCACCGGCGGTGCGATTGTTGGTGGTCAGGGGACGTCCACGGCACGAGTGCAGTGGGGCGGCAAGGGCAGCGGGAGAGTGGATGTCAGCGTGACAACGTCGGAAGGATGCACGGGGAAGTCCCCGGGTCTGGATGTGGAGATCGGCGACCACCTGTTGCCGACGGTGACGCCGAGCGGTCCGGTAGCGTTGTGCCCGGGCGGGAAGGTGACGCTGGACGCGGGCAGCGGCTACACGACGTACCACTGGAGCACGGGCGAGAGCACGCGGACGATCGAAGTCAGCGCAGGCGGCTCGTACACGGTGACGGTGTCGGATGCGGGGGGCTGCAGCGGGACGTCGGTGCCGGTGATCGTGGAGGATCGTCCATCGCCGGTGCCCGTGATCACGTCGCAGGGTCCGGTGGAGTTCTGCGAGGGTGACAGTGTGGTGTTGGTCGCCGACGCGGGGTACACGAGCTACACGTGGTCGAGCGGGGAGCGGATCGATCGGATCACGGTGAAGCAGAGTGGTACGTACACGGTGACGGTGACGAACACAGATGGCTGCACGGGGACCTCGTCTGCTACGGGGGTTGTTGTGCATGCGTTGCCGGCGAAGCCATTGGTGACGCTGAGCGGGAACGTCGTGAGCACGGCGAGCGCGGCGTCGGCATATCAGTGGCTTCTGGACGATGCGCCGATCGCGGGCGGGAGCCAGAGCAGCTACGCGGCGAGCGTTGCGGGATATTACCGTGTGCGCATCTCGGACGGGTTCGGTTGCACGTCGACATCGGATGCGGTGTACTACCGTCCGGCGGCGAATGCGCGCCTGGTGTGGTTGGACACGGTGTCGGCGCGGGTTGGCGATCGCGTTCAGATGGTGATGCGCGTATCGCCGGCGCTGGTGGAGTCGGACTCGGTACACGGGTATCGAGCGGACATTCAGTACAAGGCGTCATCGTTGTTCCTTCACGGTGTCCATTCCCCGGACGGGGGTCCGACGGGAGATGCGGCAACGCTGACGGTGAGCCCGGGCGGCGTAGCGCGCGTTGAACGGAGCGTGCGCAGCGGCGTATTGGTCGGCGACGAGTTGTTCCGATTGGACCTGGAGGGCCTTGTGAGTGGTCAGCCGCTGAACGAGGTGGCGATCGTCGGGATGGAGATGGCGGAGGTATCGTCGGTGACGGCGGTTGCGCCAGGTGTCGTGGTGCTGAGCGGATGCGAGATCGGGACGGCATTCGGGAAGCGGTCACGTCTGGACGTTGTGAAGCCGAACCCGGCGCGTGAGTCGATCGTGGTGCGGTACCGCATGCCTGTCGGCGTGGTGGGCCAGTTGCGCATGCTGGACGGAATCGGGCGCGAGGTACGGAGCGAGCCGACGGTTGTTGGTACCGGCGAATACGTGGAGCAGCGTGTGAGCCTTGTGCAGGTTCCGTCGGGCGTGTACATGGTTGAGCTGGTCGACGGCGGCGAACGCAGCGCCGTGCCGATTGTGGTGACGCGGTAGGCGGTTTCGGTGTGGTTGATGGCGCGCGTGTTTGTGCTACCGAAGTTGTCACGCGGGCCGTAGGTTTGTGGCTGCCGCACGTTGCTCGATGTATGTGCGGTTCCCTGATCGCCAGGAGGCCACAAACCCGTTCAACGACATGCCATGTGCGCTTGCTCGGTTGGTTGCGGTTGTAGCCGTCACGCTTGTGACGGCGGCAGTGGCCCATGCCCAGATTGCCCGGTCGCCGGGCCTGCGGTTTGAGGAGAATCGCGGGCAGGTGGTTGATGCCGAGCATCGCAGCCGCCCGGACATACTGTTCAAGGCAAGTGCCTCTGGTGTTGGCCTGTATCTGCGTCGTACCGGCATCAGTTATGTGTTCGCGAGCGCGGAGACCACCGCGGCCCGAAATGACTTGTTCGATCCAGCATCGTGGCGTAGCACGCTGGCCGGCTCCGTGCCGGCTATGACGACATATCGTATCGATGCGGAGCTTATAGGCGCCAATCCCTCGGCTCGGGTAACCACATCGCAGGCATCCGACGACTACACGAACTACTATCTGGCGCATTGCCCTCGCGGGATAACCAATGTCCGTTCGTTTGGCCGCGTGATCTACCACGACATCTATCCAAACATCGACCTTGTGTTTCGTGGCACCGATAGTGGCATGAAGTACGACTTCGTGGTGCATCCCGGCGGTCGGACGGCCGATATCCGCATTCGTTAC
Organism: uncultured bacterium; assembly: GCA_966128725.1. GTDB lineage: Bacteria > Bacteroidota > Ignavibacteria > OLB7 > OLB7 > JAFDZV01. Next base: position 20,644 of record CBHYLN010000044.1, read on the forward strand.
ATGGGTGGGATGGTTGAGGCGCAACCAGGCACCGGCGGCCTGAGCATATACGGGCCTCTGGGACGCGTGGACGAAGGGCGGCCGTTGGCGCTGCAGGCTTCAGGGGGCGATCGGTCCGCCGATACCGTTGCCGGTTGTTCCTTCCATCTGGAGGCGCGCGATGTAACGTTCAGGGTTGGCGCGTTCGATCCTCATCGTGATCTGGTGATCGACCCTGCCGTTGCCTGGAGCACGTTCTTCGGTGGCAATGGGCTGGACCGTGTGTATTCGGCGACGTCGGTGGTTGGCGGCGGGACTCTCAACCTGCGGTTTTCCGGGTCTTCGTGTGTTGCGGGGCCTGACAGCCTGTTAACCATTTGCGGGTATGCCGAAAGCGTGGACTTCCCGATAACGCCCGGCGTTGCGCAGACGGTGCGGGCGGGCGTTGGCATAACCTCGGATTGTTTTGTTGCCCGATGCACGATGAGGGGCACGCGGCTGTGGGCCACGTATCTCGGTGGCAGCCAGATCGAGCAAGGCGGATCGGTAGCCGTGGATCGGTTGCGGAACACAACGCTGGTTGCGCGCACCGAGAGCCCGGACTATCCGGTAACCCCCGGGGCGTTTAATCCAACGCTGGTGGGGGCCGACGGTGCAGGCCTGGTGTCGCGCCTGGATCCCAACGGCCGGTTGTTGTGGAGCACGTACTTCAACGGGGTTGTCCTTACAACCGTGGCGTGCCTGGGTTCGGGCGATCTGATTGTTGGCGGTCAGGCAACGTCGGCGATGCAGGCCACCGCCGGAGCCTTTCAAACGCTTCCACCCGCGCCGCAACGAGCAACCGGAATGCTGGCCCGATTCAGTATAACCGGAACACGCCAGTGGGCCACGTTCCTGGGAGGAACGCCAACCGATGACAACCTGGGCGATGGCGTTGCCGATGTCTCGATTGGCTCCGGCGATACCATTGCCGTGTGTGGCATTGTTGTTACCGCCGATTTCCCGGCCAGCGCGGCCGCGTTTCAGCGGACGATTTCAGGATTCGAGGACGCATTTGTTGGGCGCTTTGATGCCGATGGCCGGCGCGACTGGCTTACGTTGTACGGAGGATCACAGAACGAGTACGCATGTGGCGTGGCATTCGACAGCGTAGGCAGTGTTGTTATCTGCGGCTACTCCGACTCGCCCGACTTCCCTGTAAGCAACGGCGCGTATCAGGGTGTGCGGCGCGGAAGCAGCGATGGGTTTGTTGCGCGGTTCGACCGTACCGGCGCGCGGCAATTTGCAACCCTTGCCGGCGGTGCCGGGCCGGACATGGCCAGCTCGCCCGCAATTGCGCCCAACGGCGACATCTGGCTTGCATCGTGGTCCTCCGGCGGCATCGATATCGTAACGCCGGACGCGTTCCAGCCACAGGCGGGTGGTTCGTTGGACGCCGGGCTGATCAAGTTCGATACGGCGGGCGCGCTGCTGTTCGCATCGAACCTTGGGGGAAGCCTGTTGGAGTATCCCAGCGGATCGGCTGCAACCCAGTACGGCTGCGTGGTGTTCGGATGGACATCCAGCCCGGACTTCCCCACAACGGCCAACGCCTTTCAACGCACATTGCGCGGGAGCTCCAGTCCGTTCCTCACCATGATCTGTGATGCGCATCCCGTGGTTGAGCTGCGAGGACCGGCGCGGATATGCCAGGGCGACTCCGTGCAGCTTGCCGCGCCTGCCGGTTTCGACTCGTACCTGTGGAGCAACGGGGCAACCACGCGCACCATTGTTGTGCGCCAAAGCGGAACGTATTCGGTAACGGTTTCGCATTCTGGATGTTCCGCTGTGAGCAATCCGGTGCCGGTGGTTGTCTTAACCCCACCGGCGCGGCGGATCCAGGTGCGCGGCCAGCTCAGGATGTGCCAGGGAGATACGGTGGGCCTGTCGGTGGATGCCGGGCTGGCGCGATATCGCTGGAACACCGGCGACACCACGCGAGCCATCACCGTACGTCAGGCTGGCACGTACAGCGTATGGTTCGTGGATTCCAACGGCTGTTCCGGCCAATCCGACACCGTTGCCGTTGCTGTCCGCGCCGCGCCGGAACCCACACTCAGCATCAGCGGCCCGCTCTCGTTCTGCGAAGGCGAACGGATAACGTTGCGTGTGGACGGGACGTTCGATCGCTATAGTTGGAACACCGGCGATACTACCCAGTCGATCACCGTCTCGAAAGCCGGCGTTTACAGTGTGCTTGTCCGAAACGACAGCGGGTGTTGGAGCCTGAAGCCGGTTGCCGTTGTGGTCCGTGTGTTTCCCAGGCCGAACGTCACCATCCGTAACCTGCTCCCCACAACATTCTGCGAAGGGGATAGCACGATTCTTATCGCCTCGGGAAATCGGTTTGCCGCCTACAGTTGGTCCAACGGCGCTACAACGCCCGGCATTACCGTCAGGACCGCGGGGCGTTACCAGCTTACCGTTACCGACACCAACGGCTGTTCGGCATCGGCGGCGATAGATGTGCAGGTTGGTCCCCGCCCGAAACCTGTCATTGCCGCGAACGGCCCTGTCGAGTTCTGCGCGGGTGATAGCGTCGTGTTGTCGGCGAACGGTTTTTCGTCGTGGGCGTGGTCCAACGGCTCCCGGGATGCCTCCATTGTCGTGCGGGCATCGGGGCGGTACTTCGTTACCGTCACCAACGATCAGGGATGCACGGGATCTTCCGACACCGTGACCGTTGTTGTTCGCGCTCGCCCGTCGGTTGCGGTCAGCGGTCCGGTGCGCGTATGTCACGACGCCGAGGCCGCCTACAGCGTGCCTGCGGTGGCCGGCCGTACCTACGAGTGGAGCGTGCTCGCCGGCGGATTGCTGAGCGGCGCTGGCGATGCCAGCAATGTTGCCGTGCAGTGGGGAGGCCTGGGCACGGGCCGCTTGCGTCTGCGTGTGGTGGACGAGTCCACCGGGTGCTCCAACGACACCACCATCACCGTAACGATTGGCGCATCCCTTACACCGCTGGTGACGGCAAGCCGCCCATTAACGCTGTGCGACGGCGATTCGGTGACATTGTATGCCGGTTCTTACGTCTCATATTCATGGAGTACCGGGGCGACAACGCCCTCGATCACGGTGAACACACCGGGCATCTACACGGTGGCGGTGGTGGATGCCAAGGGGTGCAGCGGTTCATCCGATCCGGTGGTGGTCACGCAGGCGCCGTCGCCGGTGCCGACGATCACGATGAGCAACGGCGGGGTGATGTGCGAGGGCGACAGTGTTGTGCTGGATGCCGGCGCCGGCTACGCGACGTATCTGTGGAGCAACGGATACAGCACGCGGCGGATCACGTCGCGGGCCAGCGGTGTGTACACGGTGACGGTGACGGACACGAACGGGTGCACGGGCACATCGGCGCCGGCGGAAGTGCGCGTGATCGCGCTGCCACAGCCCGGGATGAGCGGTCCGGTGCAGGTGTGCCAGAACTCGACGGTGGAGTACAGCGTGCCGGCGATCGGCGGCGCGGCCTATACGTGGAGCGTCACCGGCGGTGCGATTGTTGGTGGTCAGGGGACGTCCACGGCACGAGTGCAGTGGGGCGGCAAGGGCAGCGGGAGAGTGGATGTCAGCGTGACAACGTCGGAAGGATGCACGGGGAAGTCCCCGGGTCTGGATGTGGAGATCGGCGACCACCTGTTGCCGACGGTGACGCCGAGCGGTCCGGTAGCGTTGTGCCCGGGCGGGAAGGTGACGCTGGACGCGGGCAGCGGCTACACGACGTACCACTGGAGCACGGGCGAGAGCACGCGGACGATCGAAGTCAGCGCAGGCGGCTCGTACACGGTGACGGTGTCGGATGCGGGGGGCTGCAGCGGGACGTCGGTGCCGGTGATCGTGGAGGATCGTCCATCGCCGGTGCCCGTGATCACGTCGCAGGGTCCGGTGGAGTTCTGCGAGGGTGACAGTGTGGTGTTGGTCGCCGACGCGGGGTACACGAGCTACACGTGGTCGAGCGGGGAGCGGATCGATCGGATCACGGTGAAGCAGAGTGGTACGTACACGGTGACGGTGACGAACACAGATGGCTGCACGGGGACCTCGTCTGCTACGGGGGTTGTTGTGCATGCGTTGCCGGCGAAGCCATTGGTGACGCTGAGCGGGAACGTCGTGAGCACGGCGAGCGCGGCGTCGGCATATCAGTGGCTTCTGGACGATGCGCCGATCGCGGGCGGGAGCCAGAGCAGCTACGCGGCGAGCGTTGCGGGATATTACCGTGTGCGCATCTCGGACGGGTTCGGTTGCACGTCGACATCGGATGCGGTGTACTACCGTCCGGCGGCGAATGCGCGCCTGGTGTGGTTGGACACGGTGTCGGCGCGGGTTGGCGATCGCGTTCAGATGGTGATGCGCGTATCGCCGGCGCTGGTGGAGTCGGACTCGGTACACGGGTATCGAGCGGACATTCAGTACAAGGCGTCATCGTTGTTCCTTCACGGTGTCCATTCCCCGGACGGGGGTCCGACGGGAGATGCGGCAACGCTGACGGTGAGCCCGGGCGGCGTAGCGCGCGTTGAACGGAGCGTGCGCAGCGGCGTATTGGTCGGCGACGAGTTGTTCCGATTGGACCTGGAGGGCCTTGTGAGTGGTCAGCCGCTGAACGAGGTGGTGATTGCAGGGATATCCCTTGCAACGCCAGGCCCAACGCGTATCGGCGGTGCTGGCTTGTTGATATTAAGCGGATGCGAGATCGGTACGGCATTCGGGAAGCGGTCGCGTCTGGACGTTGTGAAGCCGAACCCGGCGCGTGAGTCGATCGTGGTGCGGTATCGCATGCCGGCTGGTGTTGTTGGTCGGCTGCGTTTGATGGATGCCGTGGGCCGTGAGATACGGAGCGAGCCGACGGTTGTTGGCACCGGCGAATACGCGGAGCAGCGATTGAGCCTTGTGCAGGGTCCGTCGGGCGTATACATGGTTGAGTTGATCGACGGCGGCGAACGCAGCGCCTTGCCGCTTGTGATCACGCGGTAAGCGCTTCGGCCTTGCTGCTTCGTTCGGGCTGCGCCATTGTTGGCTGCGCCACTCCATTCGTCGACCGCGAGTTGACGCCCGCTCGAGATGTGGCGGTCCCGGGCATTGGCCTGTGGGCGTACCGATCTTACGCGATACGAGAAAGCTCTCCGCCTGCTCCGGCATGCAGGCTCATGGTTATACGATAGTTCTGGATACTTCATGAAGCGACTTCAGTACATACTGCTGTTTGGGGTGATGATGGCTGCAATGGCGGCTACATCCCGGGCGCAGGACACAGCACGGGTGCGTGTTGGGCCGATGGTATCAGCCGGCATCGGTATCGACCGCCCGTCAATTCCGGTGTTCCCGGGCTCCACCGACTGCGGCGTCTATGAGAACGGCACGTCGTTCCTGATTGGTGGTGGGGCGTTGCTCCAGTTCCCACGAATGTTTGGTGAAGCCCTTGGCCTGCAGATTGGCGCCGAATTCATGATGGCATCCTCACGGCTCACAGCCACCCCGGTTGATCCCACGCGGATTGTTGATGCCGGCGTTCTGGTGGAGCTTCAACGCGAGTATCGGCTGGCGGCAACGCAGCGCGACGCCCTGGTGGAGATCCAGGCTACGTATGCCCTTGGCGAGCGCTTGATGCTGGCCGTGGGGCCGCGCCTTGGCCTGTCGTTGGGGGCCACATACGAGGCTACCGACAATGTGCTTGGCCCGGGCGATTACAGCTTTGCCAGCGGCCAGCGGGAACAGCCGCTGGCTGGTGCGGCACTACCGGAGCCGGCGTCGCTGACGTTCGGCCCGGTAGTGTCGGCATCGTACATGATTCCCTTTGGCGCGGCGAGGCTCACGCCCGGCGTGCGGCTGGGCACCGATGTGCTTTCGCGGACCAAAGTGGATGGGTGGCGCCGGATCACGGCCGAGGCGACGCTGGCGCTCCTGTTCGATATTATTCCGTCGCCGGCCCCACCGCCGCCGCCGGAAAAGCCGATCGAGCCGGTTATTGTGGTGGCGCCGGAACGGCCGCGTCTTTCCGCATCGATTACTCTGGTGGGGCTCGACGAAAACAACCAGCCGGTTCCGGTTTCCAAGGTGCATGTCAACGAAGTGCTTGTGCGCAGGCATGCGCCGTTGCTTCCGGCGGTGTTCTTCGAGCAGGAGAAGACCGATCTTCCATCCCGGTATCCCGCGCTCGACAGTGCCGGCGCCAATGTTTTCGGTGTCGACGAGCTGGCCGATCTTGACGTGCTCGAGCTGCAGCACCGTGCGCTGGATGTTATCGGCGATCGCATGCGGCGGCTGCCGGCCTCGAAGCTGGGGTTGGTTGGCTCGGTATCACGCGATGAAGCACCCTCGATTGCCCGGGCTCGCGCGGCCAGTGTGAAGCGGTATCTGGAGCGCGTATGGGGGATCGATCCGGGCCGGATCACCATCCAGGATGGCAACGGAACGATGTTGCGTTCCAACGAAGCAACCGAGGACGGCCGGGCCGATAACCGTCGCGTGGAGTTCGTGGGGTCCACCGATGCCCTTGTTGCGCCGGTTGTTACCGAACAGGTTGAGCGCGAATTCGATCCGCCGCTGATCCGTATGTCGCCATCGTACGAGGCCGAGGCGGGCATGAAGAGCTGGCAGCTTAATGTGAAGCAGGGGCAGAACACGATCGCCCACTACACGAACGATTCCGTTTCGCTGGCGGCCGCCGAGCTGACATGGCATCTGGCATCGGAGAACATCGACAGCGGTCTGGCCCCGCTGGAGGCCGAGCTTCAGGTTGAGGATTCCACGGGCCGGTCGGTAACCGCCCGGTCGCAGGTACCGTTGGTGCTTGAGCGTACCGTAAGCGTCGTTGATCGCCGCGTGGTTCGCGAAGGTGATCGTGAAAACATCTCGTTCACGCTTGTCGGCTTCGAGTACAACCTTGCCGACATCAACCGCCGAAATCTTCAGGTGATCCGCGAGGCGGCGGCGCTTATCCATCCGGGTGCACGCATCGTGGTAACCGGTTATACCGATCGCCAGGGAATGGAACAGCGCAATGCGGAATTGTCGGCCGATCGCGCCCGGCGGGTTGCCGCCGCGCTCCGCGAACAGTTGGAGGCCAATGGCGTCAACGACGTTTCGGTACAGGCTGCCGGCGCCGGTATCGACACCGAGCGATTCCAGAACGATCTGCCTGAAGGGCGAGCTCTGTCGCGCGGCGTATATATTCAGGTGGAACAGGGTGGGATTCTGAAGAGATAGGTTCACCGGACGAAGACAGACCGGAATCCATACTCCGGCAATTCGCAAAGGGGGCATCACGCGTTAATCGTGGTGTCCCCTTTCTTTATTCGTGCTGTTTGTATCACGCCACCGGCCAACCGCCCCATATATCGCTTTTGAATAATAACATCCGGCCCGATGCTCGTGTTAACCACCTGTTATCCGCCGCGGCAGTATGCCACGCGCGGTTGCTTCATCGAATTTCAGGAGACATGGCATGCGGCATTGTACACAGTACAAAAGGGTTGGCACCTATCTGTTGCCGGTTGTGGTATCTATGTTTTTCTCGGGGCAGCTTTGGGGGCAGCAGTATTGCATACCGCCCTTCAACGGCAGCACCTATGCGGGCATCGTGCACGTGGGGTTGAACGGGACTCCGGCCATCGATCGCCAATCCGGATGGGGCGAGAAATATGTCCACGTAAGTGAGACCACCACGCTGAGCCGTGGCTTTCAATATTCGATCGCTCTGACAACCGAAAATTCGTTGAGCGATATTTTCGGAAATACCAATGCTCGCGTTTGGATCGACTGGAACCACGACTACGATTTCAACGACCCCGGTGAGCAGGTTGTGAAGCTGAACAACAATGTGTTGAACAAGTCCATCCCTACGGCGATTGTTGTTCCCGAGGATGCCGTGCTTGGTGCAACACGTATGCGCGTGTACGTCGACATGGTTGAAAGCGGCGGGCACGATACACCAACGCCATGTGGCTACGAATATTCCAAGGCCGGTATCGAGCATCACGGTGAGGTGGAGGACTATACCATCACCATCGCCGATGCCGCCGCATCTGTTCCAACGAACGGCGTTCGTGGAAACACCCTCGCCCGGTTCCTTCCAACGGCCGCGAACACCGGCTCCGAGCTGATCCCGATCGCCTACGAAGTGACCGGCCCAACAATGGTCGCCATCGATCTCTACGCCCTGTCCGGCCGGCATCTGCTTTCGGTTGCGGCGCCCACGTTGCGCGACGCCGGAAGTTATCAGGCGTTTGTGGACGGCACCGCCCTTGCAAGCGGCTGTTATCTGGTGCGGCTGGCCACGCCGGCATCGGCTGTTACCCGAACCGTAAACATCGTGCGATGAAATCCGAATGTGGAGTGGTGGGCTACCACATAGATCGATTACCGGTGCCCGTTGCCGCATGCAGCCATGCCGCGGGCACCGGCGATCGCATTTCCCCGTTGCGTGCCCGGGCCGATCGGCGGCACATGATACCGGCCCTGTTCGTGCTGCTTGTTGCCCTGGCGTTTGCGGCGTGTTCCGATTCCGGTGTTGGCGATACGCCAACGGAGTTCGTCGCCAGCCTGGAGGATTTCGGCGGCTACGGGGCGTGGCCGTTGGTTACCGAACCCCGCCGCGGGCCGGATCCCTCCGGGCGCCTTGGAATTGGCTCGCATGGATGGACCGATTCCGAACTGGTGCGCACCATCCGGGTAAAGCAGCCAACCGCGTATCCCGACTCGTCCGGCAACTATCCGGTGGGCACGATATTCCTGAAGGAGTTGACGCGCCAGGGCAGGGTGGAGTCCGTAGTGGCGATGGCAAAGCGAGGCAACGGCTACAATCCCGCCGGACGCGGGTGGGAGTTCTTCATCATCGAGAACGGTGCCATTACCAGCCGTGGCGATACGGTCGACCGGCTCCGGTGTTTCCACTGCCACGGGCATGCCGCCGCCGGCAGCGATCTCATCTTCTCGCGGTAATCACCTGCTTGGCCAGGCCTGGCGCCGGTGCGGCCACGGGCGCGCTACACCTGTAGCACGCCCGGATTGAACTTCGGGATCTCGTGGTTGTGGCTTGCCATCGCAAGCCCCATGGAAACAATGCGGCGGGTTTCGCGGGGATCCACGATGCCGTCCACCCACAGGCGCGCGGCAGCATACACGGGATTTGTCTGTGTGTCGTAGCGGTCCTGAATCTCCTTCAGCATCGCGGCCTGATCCTCGGCTGTGATGGTCCGGCCTTCCTTCTCCAACTGCGCCAGCTTGATCGTCAGCAATGTCTTCGATGCCTGGGCGCCCCCCATCACCGCGATGTTCGCCGAGGGCCATGCATAAATCAGGCGTGGATCGTAGGCCTTGCCGCACATGGCGTAATTGCCGGCGCCGTAGCTGTTGCCAACGATGAACGTGAACTTCGGCACCGTGGAATTGCTGACGGCGTTCACCATCTTCGCGCCATCCTTGATGATGCCGCCCTGCTCGGCGCGTGTGCCAACCATGAATCCGGTAACATCCTGCAGGAACACCAGCGGGATATTCCGTTGATTGCAGTTCATGATAAATCGTGCGGCCTTGTCGGCCGAGTCCGAGTAGATCACCCCGCCAACCTGCATCTCGCCGCGCGCTGTCTTCACGATGTTCCGATTGTTCGCCACGATGCCAACGGCCCAGCCGTCGATTCGCCCGTATCCGCACACGATCGTGCGACCGTAGTCGGCCTTGTATTCGTCCAGCTCCGAGTTATCCAGCAGACGCGCCAGCACCTGATACGTATCGTATGGGCGAGCACGATCGTGCGCCACGATGCCGAACAGCTCGTCCTCGGCAAATGCGGGCGGGGCGGGCGCAACGCGGTCGAACAACGGTCGCCGGCCCAACTCGGGTCCGAACTTCGACACAAGCGACCGGATCAGCGTGATTGCCTCGCGATCATCCTTTGCCTTGTAGTCCGTGTTGCCGCTGATCGAGCAATGCATCGTGGCGCCGCCAAGCGATTCGATATCGGTGCGTTCGCCGATTGCCGCTTCCACCAGCGCCGGGCCTGCCAGGAACAGCGAGCCGTTCCCCTCCACAATGATCGCCTCGTCGGACATGATCGGCAGGTACGCGCCGCCTGCAACGCACGGACCCATGATGCATGCGATCTGCGGAATGCCCATGCTGGACATCAGCGCATTGTTGCGGAACTGCCGTCCGAAGTGCTCCTTGTCCGGGAATATCTCGTCCTGCATCGGCAGAAACACGCCGGCGGAATCAACCAGATAGATGGTGGGAAGCCGATTCTCGATGGCGATTTCCTGCGCCCGCATGTTCTTCTTCGCGGTAAGCGGGAACCAGGCCCCAGCCTTTACCGTGGCATCGTTCGCCACGATCATGCATTCGCGCCCCTCGATAAGGCCCACGCCGGCAACCACGCCGGCCGAAGGCGCGCCGCCCTGCTCGGCATAGAAATCGTGCGCGGCCAGCAGGCCAACCTCAAGGAAATACGAACCGGGATCGATAAGCAGCTCGATGCGTTCGCGCGCCGACAACTTTCCGCGCGAGTGCAGGCGTTCGCGTGCCTTTGCGCCGCCGCCCGCCCGTGTGCGCTCGGAAGTCTGCTCAAGCGCCCGAAGCAGGCCGATGTTGGTGTCGTAGTTCTTTTGAAAGGCAGGGATCCCCTGCACGTCGGAGCCGATGCGCATACGCGGTAATCTCGTCTAAGGAGTTCCAGAAAATTTGCCGAGCGCACAAGATACGATTGCAACGCAATGCCGGGATAACAGCGCGGGCCGCCCGCGTTGCACGGGCGCATGCATCCGCACCGAGCGCTATCCACGAAGGCCCCGGCTGACGCACGTGGCGAACATCCCGTTTGTGCTACGGCATCACGAACGTGGTGAGCGCCGAACGCAATGGCGAGAGATTGGTTTCGTGCCACTCCTGCTTGGTGGGGTCGTAGTAGCCAACGGTGCGCCCGGCCATGGGATACGCCACCACGTACACCGTGGTGCCCGTGCGTACACCCGCACGCCTGAGCTCGGACAACGAAAGCGTTCCGTTGAACGCGGCATCGCCACCGGGCACGGCCACTGAGCTGGCCGCCAGATAATGCCCCTGCTGCGCGGTAAGCGCCGCCGAGGTATCCATGAATACACGCAGCCGGCGTACCGCGTTGTCCGGCGTCGGCACCGACACATTGCCGCTCAGGAAGAAGAAATCGCGTCCGATGCTGGAGTTCGTGTCGATACGGGCCGTGATGCTTGTGATATCATACGTCGGCAGTTGCACCACGTAGTTGTCGCGCAGAAACGCCGTGCCACCGCCCACGAACTGGTAGCCGTAGATCTTTATGGTGGAGTGGCCCGGCTTCGTAAGCGTCAGCACGTACGTGCCGGCCGGAAGGTCGGCAAAGGAGCATGTGCCGTTTGTCACGGTTGTCGCGGTGCGGTCGGTTCCGTCGATGCCAACCGTAACGCCGCTGCCATCGCTCAGGAAGTTTCCGTCCTGATCAACCACGATTACTTCCAGGGCCAGCGTTCCTTTCAGGCCGCCGGAGGAGGAGGGGTTGTCGTTGCAGCTCAGAAGCGAAAGCGCAAGCCCGATGGTGGCCAGGCTCGCCAGAAAATGTTGTGTGCGGTTCATGGCGAATCTCTGAAGTTGGATGTGGGGAACCGAGACATTGAGAGATCGGCGTAACGATACGATTTCACCGGCAGGCAATCAAGAAGTGGCACGGCCCCGATGCAATTGCACCGGGGCCGTGCCGAGCGGATGGGTCCTCGTCCATATCCCGCACTACGTAATTCCGAATCACGTATACATCCGGTTCACCCGAAGCCACGGGCGCGGATGTGGCTGGATGGCGTCGTGTGGTGCGCCACCCGGCCGCTGCGTGCCGACCTTTCCGCATGCATTGAACGACGGCGATCCGCTGATAACAGTCAGCCGGCAGCGACGCGCGTTCCAGGCCAACAGGTCCGCCAGCTATCTCAGATGCCGGCTATTCGCGATAGCCTGCCAACTGCAATGATCGACCATCGGGCCGTGCGATTGTCGCATCACGGTGCCGCGGACACGGCTGGGCGATGGCCTCGCTGCCGGGGGCCGCTAACGGAGCGTGAACGGCACGTCGGCCGAGGGCTGTGTTGCTCCGGTGGGGTGGATACGATCGGTGCGTGGGTCCAGGCTCACCGTGTAGGCCGACGATCCAGGATACACGGCGGCATGATATGCACGATTCTTCAGCAGACCATTCTCGGCGAGTACGCCGCCGCCACCACGGCCATCGCGGCTATTCGCGGGTAGTTCATGACGATCTCCGAAGTACAAGTGGATCGGAATGGAATTGTGCGCCAGCCTGATCGAATAACAGGTGGGCGGGGCGATTGTTACGCATCGTACCGGGCCGCGAATAGCGGCGGGCTCCGCTTGGCATGCGTTTGGCCTGGCAGTAACTTTGCCCGCCTACACGGACACAGGCGGAATCAATTATTCAAGCGCAAGCCCATGGAACCCACACTACATATGAAGCAGGGCCTTAACCTGCTGGAGCGCGTACTGCAGTTTTATCCCCTGATGCAGGAGGGGGCCAGCGCGCAGGTGATGCTTACCGAACAGGACTGGATGGTGTTGATGGACTTCACCGAGAATCCGGAAGCGGTGGAAATCCGACCGGCCACGGTACAGGAGATGACGGTGGACCGCGCCGCGCGCACGATCCATGTGGTGACTGGCGATTGCGACGTTTCCGTACGGATGGATTAACGGATTGCCGCCCTGCGGCGGGGCGCATCGTTGCCTAGAACTCCTCGTCGAAGCCGCGGTCGAAGTAGTCGACAATGTCGGCCGCCGCGGCTTCCTCGTCGGGGCCGTCGAACTCCAGCGTGAGCTCCGATCCTTTCTCCGCAGCCAGCGTCATCACGCCGATAATGCTTTTGCCGTTGATTCGGAATCCGCCCTTGATCAGCGTGAACTCGCACCGGTACTGCGATGCCTTCTTCACGATTGTGGCCGCGGGGCGGGTATGCAACCCGGCGCGATTGCGGATGGTCACGTTCCGTTGAATCATGAATCGACCTGGCCCCGGTGTTATTGAGTTGGAACTGCGCTCTAGGTATTACGGTTCATCAGCATGTGCGCGAACCACACCAGCATCTCGCGTGCAGGAGTGGTGGGCAGCACCGCCAAATCATCCTTTGCCCTTTCAATGTAAAGCCGGACATCCTCGCGCGCGGCTTCGAGCACGCCGTTGCGCTGATATAATCCGCGCATTGCGTCCACCTGATCCGCGGGCAGCCCCTTGTTGGCGATAAACCTCTCCAGAAGCGCCCGATCCTCCGCGCTGTGCGCGCGATCCAGCGCCTGTATCAGCAGATAGGTTTTTTTGCCCTCGATCACATCGCCCCCGATCCGCTTGCCGAACTCCGCCTCCTCGGCGGTGATGTCCAACAGGTCATCCTGAATCTGGAATGCCTGCCCGATATGCCTGGCGTAGGCTCGAAGCCCCGCAATCTGCGCATCATCCCCCATACCGACAAGCCCGCCGACCTCGGCCGCGGTTTCCACCAGCCGGCCGGTCTTCATCGCGATCATGTGCATGTAGTCCGCCAGCGACACGTTGGCCCGCGTCTCGAACTCCCTGTCCAGCGCCTGACCCTCGCATACATCCACGATGCCGTTGGTGAATGCGCGCATTACGTCCACCGATCGCGCGGGCGGTTGCGCCAGCAGAGCACTGTAGGCAAGGCCGATCATCACATCGCCGGCCAGTATTGCCGTGCTGCTGTCCCATCGGGTGTGCACCGTTGCACGGCCGCGCCTGGTGGCCGCACTGTCCATGATATCGTCATGTACAAGCGTGAAGTTGTGCAGTATCTCAACGCCCACCCCGGCGTTCAACGCATCCGGTCCGTTGCCGCCAACGGCTTCCGCCGCAAGCATCACAAGTATCGCACGTATGCGCTTGCCGCCGCCGCTAAGCACGTAATGTGTTGGTTCGTACAGCGATGCCGGTCCGCGAGCGCCCACGAACGTGTTCATCCGTTCGTTGACCATCGCACGATATGTTTGATAATGCTTCTGAAAATCCATTGAGCTGTTGATGATCGATAGGTGTGCCCGGGGCCGGGCACGCGTGCTGGCCCGTATGTTATAGAACCCGTAGCGGGGCGGTTCGCAGCCCCTGCACCGTGCGTGCGCCGCACAGAAACATCATGCCGCGAAGCTGGCGCTGCCATAGTTCCAGGCGCTGTTGCAATGCCTGCTGGCCCTGCTCCAGCAGCGTCTTCAACATCGGCCGTGCCGAGGCCACCAGATGCGCGCCCAGCGCAATTGCGATGGCGGCATCGCGTGCATTGCCGATGCCGCCCGAGGCGATCAGTGTTGCGCCGGCGGCATCGCACAGCGGCCGGGCGGCAATAACCGCGTCGGCGGTGGGTATGCCCCAATCCCAGAACATCGTATCGGCATTGCCGTCGGTTCGGCGTAATAACTCCACACCGGCCCAACTGGTTCCCCCGGCGCCGGCAACGTCCACAACTTGCACGCCCGCATCCAGCAGCCTCCGCACGACATCGGCCGAAAGCCCGGCCCCAACTTCCTTCACGATAAGCGGAATGGTCAGCTCGCGGGCAAGCCGTTCGATGCCGGCGAGCACCCCCCGGAATCGTGGTGTCCCTTCCGGCTGCATCAATTCCTGCAACGGGTTCAGGTGGATGGCGAATCCGTCGGCCTGCACAAGATCCGCCAGGCGGCGAACCGCGTCAACATCGGGATCGCGCGCGATTTCCGCACCGCCGATGTTTCCGAATATCGGCACCGAGGGCGCGGCGCGGCGAGCGGCCCGAAAGCTTTGCAGATGGCCCGTGGCCTCCAGCGCCTGCCGCTGCGAGCCCACGCCCATTGCCAAGCCCAGTTGTTCGCATACCTCGGCCAGCATCGCGTTGATGCGTTCGGCCTGATCGTATCCGCCGGTCATCGAGCCCATGACAAACGGCATCCGGCACTGCTTGCCAAGGAAGGTGATGGTTGTATCCACCTCGTCCAGATCGAGCTCGGGCAGGGCGTTATGCTCAAGCTCGTATCGTTCCAGGCCGGTGGCCTTCGCACGAAATGCCACGTCCTGGCCAACGCACAGTTCCACGTGCTCGCGCTTGCGGCTCGATGTTGCGTCCGGCTGATTGCCGGCGTGCTCACCGTCCTTGCTGTTGCCGGCAGGGCCTGATTCGGCGTTGGGGCCAGAGATGGCTTTGTTCATATCGTTTGGTTCGGCCAAGTAGGAAAAGATACTGCCGAGGCTTGCAACTCTCCTACGGTGCTCGCGGTTCCGTTAACCTGGTAACAGATTGAGACCCCACCGCGTGCCGGGTGCGCGGTGGGGTGCCGT
>CBHYLN010000045.1:0-35642 GCA_966128725.1 uncultured bacterium
GATCGCCACACGCTGGCGCTGGCCGCCGGAAAGCTCGTTGGGACGGTGGGTCATGCGGTCGGCAAGGCCAACATGTGTAAGCGCCTGCACCGCACGCTCGCGCCGTTCGGTTGAGCTGACACCGGAGTAGATCAGCGGCAGCTCCACGTTGCGAAGCGCGTCGCTGCGCGGCAGAAGGTTGAACGTCTGGAACACGAAGCCGATCTGCCGATTGCGAATGTGCGCCAGCTCGCTGTCGTTCATCTGCGAAACCAGCTCGCCGTTGAAGTAGTACTCCCCCTCGCTGGGTGTATCCAGGCAGCCGATGAGGTTCATCAACGTGGACTTCCCCGAGCCCGACGGCCCCATGATCGCCACGTATTCGTTGCGGAACACACGCAGCGACACTTCGCGAAGCGCGTAGATCCGTTCGGCCCCCATCTGGTAGCGCCGCACGATGCCGCGCAGCTCGATAACCGGCAGCTCGCTCTTGCGTTCGCTTTCGTTCATCGCTTCTCCACGGCGTTCTTGGCACCGCTCTTGGCGGTGTTCACGGTCACCATCGAGCTGTCCTTCAGGTCCTTGGTAATCGCCTTGTACGATCCGCTCACCACGGTTTCGCCGGCCTTCAGGCCGCCGATGATCTCGATGAACCGATCGTCGCGAATGCCCGTGGTAACCTTGCGCAGGAACACGCGATCGCCCTTGCGCACGAACACCATCGGCTGCGGCCCTTCGGACTTGCGGACGGTTTTCTCAACGTTCACGTTGCGCGCGCCTTCGTCGTCGGCATCGGCCTCGGCAATGTTGCCGTGCTTCGAGGTATCCCTGGTGGTTACCGACTGGATTGGAACGGTCAGGATGTTCACCTTGCGATCGGTTTCGATCGTGGCCGTGGCGGTCATGCCCGGTCGGAAGCGCGGGTCGGCCGTGACAAATCGCAGCCGCACCTCGAAGTTCGTGATCTGCTCCTGCGTGCCGGTACCGCTCTGCTTCGGCGAGTTCGCTATCCGGCTTACCACGGCCTTGAACTTCTCGCCCGGCAGGGCATCCACCTCCACCTCGGCCATGTCGCCCAGCGACACCTGCACCACGTCGTTCTCCGAAACATCCACCACGGCTTCGATCACCGAAAGGTCCGCAACGGTCATGATCTCGGTGCCGCTCATCTGAATCGCGCCCACAACCTTCTCGCCGAGTTTGGAGTTCAGCTTCGTTACCACGCCCGAGATGGGCGAGCTGATGGTGGTTTTGCTGAGCGACTGCCGCACGCGGCGATACCCGGCCTGCGTTTGCGCAACGGTGTAACGCCCGGCGTTCATATCGGCCTGCGCGATGCGCACCTGCGCGTTGGCGGCGTCCAGCTCCTGCTGCGTGGCGAGCTTCTTGTCGAACAATTGCTGCACGCGCGCAAGGTCCTGCTGGGCGCGCAGCAGGCTGGCCTCGGATTGCGACACCCGTGCCTGCGCGCCGGATATCTGGGCCTGCGCCTCGTCGCGTTCGGCCATCATGGACTGCGGATTAATCCGCACCAGCACCTGCCCCTTGTTCACGGTTGCACCTTCCTCCACGCCCAGGTACACGATCTCGCCGCTCACTTCGGGCGCGATCGTCACCTTGGTTTGCGGCTCGATCACCCCCGTGGCCGTCACGGTCTGGATGATGGTGCGGCTTTGCACGGTGGTGACGTCCACCGGCGTGGCCTTCTCGCCACCGGATTGCTTGATCACCGTCACCAGCCCCGCGATCACCACCAGCCCCAGCACAATGGCCACGATCAGGCCGGCGCGACCCTTCTTCTTTTTCTTCAACGGAGGCGCTGCAACCGCCGCGGCCGTTGCGTTCTTCGATTCGCTGCTTGGAGATTCAGCCATGATAATGTGTAGTGCGAAGTGTCCGGTTCGATTTCGAGTAGAGATGCGCCCAGGTGCCGCAGGCAGCCCGCCACGGCGGCTTACCGCCACGGCGGCCTAGTTGCCGAGATGGTAGTTCACCTCGTACAGCGCCATGCGGTAATTGAATACCGCGTTCACCTGGTTCACCTGCGCGGTGATGTACTGCGAGTTCGCCAGCAGATAATCGGTGTAGCCACCAACGCCTGCCTTGAACCGTTCGTCGGCGGCGTAGCGGCTTTGGCGCGCGGCGGTTACGGCCTTGCCGGCGGCGCGCACCTGGCGTTCGGCGCCGTCGAGACGGGCAAGCGCGCCTTCCAACTCCGAGCGGGCATCCAGTTCAAGTTTGCGCAGCTCGAGCTCGGCGCTTTGGCGGCCGGCCTCGGCAACCTGTACCTGCTCGCTGGTCCGGAAGCCGTCGAACGGCGAGTACTGCAGGTTAAGGCTGAACGTGGTGGACGAGCTTGCGTCGGTACCGCCGGACTTCTGCCAGTTGTATCCTAGCGATGTGGAGAGCGATGGGTAATACCCACCACGCGCGGCGGCAACCTGGCTGGCGGCCGATTCCACTTTCAGTTTGGCGGCGTAGATATCGCGACGGTGTTCGGCCTGGCGTTTCAGCATTTCCTCCACCGAGCCAAGGCGCTGGCGCTCGGCAATCATCTCGGTGGAATCCACACTGTTGGCCAGCCCTTCGGAGGAAAGCTGAATCTTGGCCACGGGATCGTAGTTCAACATCACCGTGAGCGTGTTGCGCGCAACCAGCAGATCGGTGCGGGCCTGCTCCAGCGAAAGCTCGTTGTTGGCAACCTCCGCCTCCTGCGTGTACACCGATGTGGCAAGGCCTGCGCCGGCGTTCATGCGTTCGCGCTCCTGCACCAGGCGTTCGCGAGAAAGCTCCAGATCGGCGTTGCGGATCTCCAGCACCTGTTCGGCGCGCAGCGCGTTCAGAAACCCGACGCGCACCTGCTGCGCGATGTTCTGCCGTGTGCGCTCCAGCGATTCCACCGAGGCATCGAACTCCTTGCGCGCGCTGGAATAATTGGCCGAGCGGGTGAAGCCGTCGAACAGCGTCAGCGTGGCGCTTGCGCCGGCGTTGTAGCTGTAGTCCGGCCGGCTGGACGCAATGGGAATACCCTGTACCAGCACAACCTGATCGGCGTCAAGCTGCTTGGTATATCCGCCCTGCACGTCGATGCGCGGAAGGAAGGAACCGAACGCGCCGTTGACGTGCGCGGAATTGGTCACCACCTGCGTTTGCGCCAACCGTACGGTAGGGTTTCGATCCAACGCGATCTGTACGGCCTGATCGATGGTGAGCGTCTTCGGTGTTCCCGGCTCCTGAGCATTCGCGCGCGGCGCCAAGGCTAGCAGCGCGACCAGGCACAGTGGGAGGATTGATGCTGCCGTGGGCAGCGGACGAGATGATCTCAGGTTCATGGTGCGATCCTTACGGCAACAATCCGCAAGAGTTACGAGCGGCATGCCTACTGTGCCTGGGGCGACAACGATAAGCTGGACGGGAGGGGTTTCCGAAGTAGCGCCACAATCTACTTCGCCGCCCTGACCTAACCACGATTCGGGTTTTGGATACAGCAACGGACCACGGCAATTCCGGCCACCGCAATACGGCCGTTGAAAACAACGATCGCGCAGCACGAGCTTGCCCGCACTGCGCGATCATCAACAACTGCGTGCGAGTTCTCGTGGTCAGTAGCTGATCAATTCCTTTGCACGATTGTAGATATCGTCCGCGTTCAGCAGGATCGCCTTCTCGAGCACCGGAGAGAACCCGACCGGCGTGGGCTTGCTTCCAACGCGCAACACCGGCGCATCCAGATAGCTGAAGCAGTTCTCGGAAATCAACGAGGCAACCTCGCCGCCAAATCCACCGAACAGACGATCCTCGTGCGCCACCAGCACGCGGCTGGTTTTGCGGACAACGTCAAGGATTGCCTGCTCGTCCAGCGGCTTCAGCGACCGCAGATCAAGCACCTCGGCCTCGTAGCCCTCGGCTGCAAGGCGCTCGGCGGCCTGCAACGCCAGGTGCACGGCCGTGCCGTAGGAGATGATCGCCAGATGGCGGCCCTGGCGGCGCGTGCGCGCCACACCGAACGGAACCTCGAACCCGGCGGGCACGGTTGCCTTGCTCCAGGCGTGGTTGTACAGGTACTTGGGCTCAAGGAACACCGACATGCCGCGCGACCGCAGACACGTGCGGAGCAGGCCGGCGGCGTCGTCGGCAAAGGCCGGATACACCACCCGCATGCCCGGCAGCGTGGTAAGCGTGGCCTCGATGTTCTGCGAGTGATACAGGCCGCCGGTGATGTAGCCGCCGGACGCGATGCGCACCGTGACGTTCGGCGAGAACTGCCCGCGCGTACGCCAGAACTCGTGCCCCATCTCCACGCACTGTTCCATGGCCGGCCAGAAATAGTCGGCGAACTCGGCGCCTTCCACCAGCACGCGGATCCCGTCGTTGAAACGCGAGAAGCCGTTGGCCGTGCCCATGATGTAGTCCTCGGCGATCGGCGCGTTATGCACGCGATCGTAGCCGAACTCCTGCTGCATGCCCTTGGACACGTTGAAGATGCCGCCCTTCTCCTTGGTGGCCACATCCTGCCCCCACATGAAGGTGTCGGCATTGTGCCGGAACTCCTCCTTCATCGTGTTGTTCAGCGCGCCCAGCAGGGTAAGCTCCTCGCCGTCGGCCGAGCGATTCTCGCTGGCGGCGTACGGCTCGGCGATCAGGTATTCCTTGTAGCTCTCGGGTGCAGGATCGGGCGTGGCCTCGGCGCGGTCGGCGGCGTCCAGCATGTCCTGCCGGTTCTGCTTCTCCACGGCAACCAATTCCTCGTCGGTCGCGATCCCCTCGGCAATCAGCAGCGCGCGCAGCTTCTTCACCGGGTCCTTCGCCTTGGCCTCGGCCAGCTCCTCCGGCGAGCGGTACAGCTCGTGACGGTCGGAGTTGGAGTGCGAGCCGATGCGGGCGCACATCGCGTGCACCATCGCCGGGCCGGCGCCGCTCTTCACGTAGGCGATCGCCTCCTGCATGCCGCGCCAGGAATCGATGGCATCGGTTCCGTCCACCTCAACGATCTTCAGGTTCGGGAAGCCGGTGAAGTTGTCGGAGATGACGGTGTTGCGGAAGGCCTCGTGGATCGGGACCGAGATGCCGTAGCCGTTATTCTGGATCACGAAGATCACCGGGGCATCGGTTGCCGAGGCGCCGTTGACCGCCTCGTAGAAGTAGCCCTCGGCGCAGGCCGATTCGCCGCCCGAATAGAAGCTGATGGCATCGGCCTTGTAGTACTTGATCGCCTGCGCCACGCCAACCGACTGCGGGGCATGGTTGCCCGTGCAGCTGGACACGTTCTGGATGTTGATCGACGGCTTGGCGAAGTGGTTGGACATGTGGCGGCCGCCGCCGGCCACGTCGCCGTCCTTCGACAACCCGTTCAACACGATCTCGTACGGCGAAATGCCGGCCGCAAGCGACGTCATCAAATCGCGGTAGTACGGGAACAGGAAATCCTGCCCCTGACGAAACGAGAGACCAAGCGCGAGCTGAATCCCCTCGTGCCCGGAACACGGGGCGTGATAGCTCCAGCCCTTGGCCTGCTTCAGATAGTTGGCGGCCTTTTCGTCGAGAATACGCCCCAAGTGCATCATGCGATACCAGTTGAACAACGTTTCGTTGTCCGGGCGCGCATCATGATGCGCCGCGCTGCCGTTCGGCGTGGCGGGCATCTCCGAATCCGGTGTCGTAACCGCGGCCGCCGGGGCTCCGGGGGCCTGAACGCTCCCCGCGTTTTGGGCGGGAATGTTTTTCTTGGGCTTCGTTTTGGGGTTCAATTGACTCGAGCTCATAGGTTATATTCTGCGGTTCGAGACCGGTAGGTTGGCATGAACTTGGGTGTCTGTCAATATACATCCTGTGCAAACTTCCGCCATGCCGGTTCGCCAAATTGTTACATGACGTTCCCGGCATCCGAGATTGCCGGGTTCTCCCCTATCGGCTCTCTCTGGCGGCATCTATGCTCATTACCCGACTTGCGCTGTGCGCCCTCGCTGTTTTGGTGTTTGGGGCCGGCTCCGCGGCCGCTCAGGATTCGCTGCGTTACTACCGCCTGTACCTGAAGGACAAGGGCACGCCCGCGCGCGTGCTGCGTCCCGGCGACGCATGGTATGCCGCGGCGGCCGCGCACCTTGCCCCTCGGGCACTGGCACGCCGCGCCAAGGTGTTGCCGCAGGATTCGCTGGTCTGGACCGACGATCTTCCGCTGTTCCAGCCGTACGTTGACGCCATCACCGCTACGGGCGCGCGGATTGCGCAGCGCTCGCGATGGCTGAACACCGCAATGGTGATAGCCGACTCCGCCACGTACGAACAACTCCGCACCCTGCCGTTTCTGGATTCGTCCCGCGCGGTGTTCGCGCGCCGCCGCGCCGAGCAGCCGTTCGGTAAACGGACGCCGCTGGTGCAGGGCGCCAGCGCAACACAGCTTGTCCCCCCGATCGGGATGCGCTGTATCACCGAGCTGTACGGCAAGGCCTACACGCAGAATCACGCGGTACGGCTGGATGCAGCCCACCGGCTGGGCATCGCCGGCGAAGGTGTGCTGGTGGGCGTGCTGGATGCCGGGTTCGACTGGCGCAATCACGAAGCCTTGAAGCGTTTGAACGTGATCGGCGAATACGATTTCGTGGACGACGACAGCACCGCCTACGACGCCGAGGGGCAGGATGCCGAGGGTCACGGTACGGCCGTGATGAGCATGATAGGCGGTGTTATGGAGGGTGTGCTGGTGGGCGGCGCGCCGCACGCTTCCTTCCTGCTGGCAAAAACCGAGGACGTGCGCAGCGAGCGGAATGTTGAGGAGGACAACTACGTGGCCGGCCTGGAGTGGCTGGAATCCAGGGGCACGGATGTCACGAACACGTCGCTGGGCTACACGGAGTTCGACGCCTCGGAGCGCTCGCACCCGTATTCGGACCTCAACGGCCACACCGCGCATGCTTCGCGCGGGATCAACCATGCCACGCGCCTGGGGATGTTGTGCGTTGTGGCGGCCGGCAACGAGGGCGCTCACAGCTACCGCTACGTAAGCGTGCCCGGCGAGGCCGACTCGGCAATCGCCGTGGCGGCGGTGGATTCCAACGGGGTGATCGCAAGCTTCAGCAGCCGGGGATTCGGGCCGCGAAGCAATCGGCCCGGCCCAGGCCCGATGAAGCCGGACGTAGCCGCGATGGGCGTTGCGAACTGGGGCGCCGACCACGCAAACCCAACAGGCCTGATCACCGGCCAGGGGACGTCGTACGCGTCACCGATGACCACCGCCGTGGTGGCGCTGATGCTTTCCGCCCGGCCCGATCTGCGCCCGTGGGAGGTTCGCGACGTGTTGTATCGCACGTCGAGCCGCGCGCTGGCGCCGGACACCGCGTACGGCCACGGGGTTATCAATCTCGACAGCGCTCTCTGGATGCTCAGCCACGACAGGCCGATCGTTGGCCTGCCGAGCGTTGTGCTGGATTACAACAACACGATGCGTATTGCCGCGGGCGTGCGATATGCCGGCGGCATGCCAACAACGCGCGTTGCCGATACCAGCAATCCGGCCGCGTATCTGGAACTCCGCGCACGCCCGCTGCACGCGGCCGGCGCCACGGTAATGACCACCGCGCAACCGTTCAGCGGGCTGGCACTGTGGGCAACCCAGGCCACGATCGGCGGCACGGCCCTGGCCTTTGGCGACAGCCTGGAGCTCACGATCGTGCATCGCGCCACCGGCGCAACGCTGCGGCGCGACACCGTCCGGCTGCGTACCGGCAACGAGCTGCAACTTTCGGAAACGAGCTACAGCCGGAATCTGATGCTGGGCAGTGTGTTGTGCGAGCTCCCCCTGCCGCCGGCGACATCGGTGGCAACGGCGGTACCCAATCCGTTCCACCTGTCGTGCGTCATCCAGTACCAGGTAAACAAATCGGCGCAGGTGTCGCTGGTTGTTTATAACACGCTTGGGCAGGAAGTGGCGCGCCCGGTTCAGCGCCAGGCGATGGACGCGGGGTTCTACACGGCGTTCTTCCAGCCGCACGACCTTCCAAGCGGTACCTACTACTATCTGCTGAGCGTTGACGACGCAACGGTGAGCGGCGAACTGGTCTACTTCCCGTAGGCAGCGCCCGCCGCACGCGCCCAGCCGGCTCGCCGCATGGGCGATTTCATAACTCTTCGATGGCTTCAAACAACAACGAGGCCGTTCGGCAGCGGACGGACGACGCAAATCCCGCCGAGCGCGGCGCACTGTTCAACTTCAGCAAACTGAAAATCACGCGCGCGTCGCTCGACGGCCTGCGCTTCATGTTCGGATACCTGCGGCCGTACCGTTGGAAGTTCGCGGCGGCGATGGCCGCACTGCTGCTTTCCTCGGTGGCTGGCCTTGCGTTCCCGGGCCTGGCCGGTTTGCTGATCAACGCCCCGGTACACACCGCCTACGGCACGTTCAGCGCCGGCGCGGTTACCCTGGCGGTGATCGTTGTGCTGGCCGCGCAATCGATATTCAGCTACATCCGCACGTATTTCATCACATCGGTCGCCGAACGCTCCCTCTCCGATCTGCGGCACGATCTGTTCGCGAAGATGCTGCGGTTGCCGATGAGCTACTTCCACCAGACGCGCGTTGGCGAGATGACCAGCCGCATCTCCAGCGACGTGGGGCAGATTCAGTTCGCCATCACAACCGCGTTCTCCGAACTGATACGGCAGGTGGTGCTGCTGGTTGGCGGCATCGTGATGATGGCCTATATCTCGCCACGGCTTACGCTGGTGATTGTTGCCGTGGTGCCGGTGATCGTTGCGATGGCGCTGGTGTTCGGGCGGTTGATACGGCGTTCCAGCAAGCAGTTGCAGGATCTGTACGCGCGGCTGAACATCATCGCCGAGGAAACGTTTCAGGGCATCGCCGCCGTGAAGGCGTTCACGGCCGAACGCCGCGAAAGCGATCGGTATCGCGCTTCGCTTGCCGAGCTGATCGGCGTTGCGCTGCGTGTTGCGCGCGCGCGCGGCGCATTTGTTGCCTTCATCCTGTTCGTGTTGTTCACGGGCATCGCGGCGATGATCTGGTACGGCAAATCGCTGGCGCTGGATACCGGCGCGCTTACGGCGTTCGTGATCTACTCCGCGTTTGTTGGCGGTGCGATGGGCAGCTTCGCCGATCTGTACGGCTCGGTGCAGAGCGCGCTTGGCGCCAGCGAACGGGTGCGCGATCTGCTGATGAATCAGGTTGCCGAGGATCTGGATACAACCGGCAACCGCCCTGCCGCACGCGGGCACGTGGCGCTGCACGACGTGGCGTTCGCGTATCCCTCGCGGCCGGATGTGGAGGTGTTGAAGGGGATTTCCCTGGATGTGCCGGCCGGCAGCAGCCTGGCGCTGGTGGGGCCGTCCGGCGCGGGCAAAAGCACGCTGGCCGGGCTGCTGATGCGATTCTACGAGCCCGTCCGCGGGCACATCACGGTGGACGGGCATCCGGCGCTGGAGTACCCGTTGCTGGACTTCCGTTCGCTTGTGGCGATTGTCCCGCAGGACGTGGTGCTGTTCGGCGGCACGATCGCCGATAACATCGCCTACGGCAACCCGGCCGCCACGCCGGAACAGGTGCGCGAAGCCGCACGGCTTGCAAACGCCGCCGGATTCATCGAGGAATTTCCCGAGGGGTACGAAACGGTGGTGGGCGAACGCGGCGTGCAGCTATCCGGCGGCCAGCGGCAGCGCGTTGCCATCGCACGGGCGATCGTGAAGAACCCGGCCATCCTGATCCTGGACGAGGCCACAAGCTCGCTGGACTCCGAATCCGAACGCCTGGTTCAGGACGCCCTGGAAACGTTGATGCGCGACCGCACCACATTCATCATCGCGCACCGGCTGAGCACGATTCGCAACGCCGACCGCGTGGCCGTGTTGCGCAACGGCGCCGTGGCCGAGCTGGGCACGTACGAGGAACTGGTTGCGCACGGAGGGCTGTTTGCCCGGATGGTGGCCCTGCAAACCCGGAGCGACGACAACGATCCGGGGGCGCTGTGGATGATCGACGAAGGGTAACCCCGCCGCCGATCATCCACGCTCACTTCCACGGGCGCCACGAACACATGCCGCCACGCCATCAGAACACGGTGCGGCCGACTACAGCGAACCGTAGTCGATAAAGCCCTTGTTCACGCTGGCGATCTTCCGGCTGTTCCTGCGGAACACGCCGATCCCCTCGCGCGAGCCGCCGTCGTTGGTGTTGCCTTCGATCGTCACCAGCATGCCGCCGTTCACACGCTCCACCAGCCCCGTATGCCCGGCGCCACCGCCGTGATCCATCACGAAGATGTGGCCCGGCTTGATCAGGCCCGGATCGTTGACGGCGCTGGCGGCGGTGATGCGCGGCACCTTCTTCTGCCCGGCACGGCTCCAGTGGTCCAGCACGCCGGCGGTACGCACAACGGGATTGTCGCGCCCCAGCTTGGCGGCGGCCTGCTCGAAGCAGTAGTACACAAACGCCGCGCACCATGCAAAGCTGCCTGCCTTCGGATTGATCCCCACGGACTTCAGGTACAGATCCACCTCCGGACCACGGTTGGAGCCAACCGGACGCTCGCGCACACCAATCTGCGTAACGGCATAGGCCACGGCCTCGGCCAGCAGCTTGCTTGGCGCGGCAGCCCCACCGCCCACGGCCTTTGTGCCGAACAACATGCGCCACGTAATGGCGCCCACCTGGCCATCCACCTTCAGCGGCACACCATCCTGATCGGGGAATCGCACCTGGAACAGCTTCACGGCCGACTCCGTGTTCGGGCCAAAATCGCCGTCGACGGTTATCGGGCCGCAGCCGGTTTCGTTCAGCCGCTGCTGTATCGCCCGCACGATGTTCTTATCGGCCTCGTTTTTCTTGATGACACGGCCGGGATACGGCGTTGCGGCGGACTGGCTTTTCGGGACAATCGATCCGGTTAATGTGGGCATGGTGTGCTCCTCGGGAAAATTTTGAAGGATCCGTAATTGGTAGTGAGAAGCGGACGCCGGCACAGTCCCGGATTTTTGGGGAACCGTTCATCACAGCAGCACCCGCTCGACGCGCGAATATACTGATGCCCGGCGCTGAAAACACACGGATTATGGGCTGCGCGCAAGTTCGCGGGAAATATCCCTGATCGCCGGCCAGGCCGCGCCCCGCGACCGCCGCACGCGCGTCCCGGCATTATCCGGAGCGCGTTACCTGTGCCAGGCGCCGCTGCAGGAATCGATGTTCGGCGGCATTGGGCGTCAGATCCATCGCCCGCATGTACGCATCGGCGGCCTCGGCCCGCCTGCCCGCACGGCGCAACAGATCGGCACGCGCGGCGTGATAGTACCGGTAATCGTCCAACTGCCCCGCAAGCCGATCCATCTCGGCCAGCCCCTGTTCCATCCCCTGCCACATCGCAACGGCAACCGCACGGTTCAATGCCCCAACCGGCGAGGGCGCAATCGCCAGAAGCGTTTCGTACAGGTTGGCCACCCGCTCCCAATTGGTGGCGCCGGCCGTTGGCGCGGCCGCGTGCTCCGAAGCGATCATCGCCTGCAACAGATACGGGCCTGTTGTGCCGGCCTGCGCGGCCTGCCGCACCAGCGCGATCCCCTCGCGAATCTGCTCGCCAATCCACAGCGCACGATCCTGCTCCTCCAGAAGAATCATGTCGCCGTTGGGGGCCGTGCGCGCATTGCGGCGCGAGTCGTGCAGCAGCATCAACGCAAGCAGGCCGGCGACCTCCGTATCACCGGGCAGCAGCTCGGCCATCAGGCGCGCCAGGCGAATCGCCTCGGCGCACAGATCGGCGCGCATCAGCCGCTCGCCCGCCGATGCGGCGTATCCCTCGTTGAAGATCAGATAGATCGCCGCCAGCACGGCGTTCACCCTGCCGGACAGCTCGGTTGCCTGCGGCATGCGGAACGGAATCCTTGCATCGCGGATCTTGCGCTTGGCCCGCACAAGGCGTTGCGCCATGGTGGGCAGCGGCACCAGAAACGCGGCGGCCACCTCGGGTGTGCGAAGCCCGCCCACCAGTTGCAGCGTAAGCGCCACCTGGGCCTCGGCCGCAAGCGCCGGATGGCAGCACATGAAAATCAGCTTCAGCCGTTCGTCGGCAATCATCGTGGGTTCGGGCTCCTCTTCGGGCATCTCGAACGGGGGCTGCCGGCCGGCGGCGTCATCATCCCACGGCGCGCCGCCTTGCGCGTTGGCGGCACGGCGTACGCGGCGCAAGCGGTCCAGCGCCTTGCGGCGGGCCGCCACCAATATCCACGCACCGGGATTGGCCGGCACGCCGTCCAGCGGCCACCGCTCCAGCGCCACGGCAAACGCATCCTGCACGGAATCCTCGATCAATTCAAGATCATCAAACGTCCCGGCAAGCGCGGCGATGACACGCGCCCACTGATGCCGGAACGTTGACTCCACAACACGTCGTGTTTCTTCCATACCTCCCCGTGCCTGCCGATGCGCCGTAATGCGCGTGTCAGTCGTACACGCGGCGCACCTCGATAACACCATAATCAACCGTTGGGATTAGCGCCGCCAGCTCGATCGCCTCCTGCTCGCTGGCGCACTGCACAACATAATATCCGCCAAGCTGTTCCTTGGTCTCGGCGAACGGTCCGTCGGAAACAACCGGACCGCCGGCACCACCACGCACCAGACGGGCGCTGGCGGCGCCATACAGGCGGTTGGCATCAACCAGAGCGCCACGGCGCGCCATCTCCTGCGCCGCTTCCCGGTGACGACCGGTTATCTCCTCCTGTTCGGCTTCGGTGTAGTTCGCGAACACTTCCATGTTGGTATGAACAAGCAGCATGAAATGCATATCTGGTCCCATTGGTTTGTGAATTGGGGCAACCGGGGGCGCACGGCACAACCGTGAAAGCGCCGCACAGCCCGGCGCCGCGGGTAGGACATTTTCAAGAAATCCTGTACCGGCCCGGGCTACAGGGCGCCAAGGTCGAGCACGGGGCGCACCTCCACCACACCATGCGCCGCGCCCGGAATGCGTGCCGCGTAGGCGATGGCCTCGTCCAGATCGGCGCACTCCAGCACGTAGTAGCCGCCAATCTGTTCCTTGGTTTCGGCGTACGGGCCGTCGGTGGCAAGCACCTGCCCTTCGCGAAGCCGCACGCAGGTGGCGGTATTGGCCCGGTGCAGCGCCTCGCCACCTTTCCAGATGCCGGCGGCATCCACATCGGCCGTGAATGCGCCGTATGCCGCCATGATGGCGTTGCTCTGCTCCGGAGGCCGCTGGGCATCGGCCTGTTGATCGGTATAGATGAACATTGCGTACCGCATAATGCTATCGCTCCTTTGATGGAGTTGTATGAGAAGCCGGGCTCCGGGGAAACGCCGGGCCACATGGCCGCCAACGACATCCCGCGCCCGCCTGGCGCCCCGGTACCCATACGACGCCGCGAACAACCGAAATCGACAACCACCATCACCCATCCCTAAAAAAAACGTTCCCACCGGCTGTGCAGCCAATGGGAACGTGTGTGAGTTAGGGACCTGTTGTTCGGAAAATCCGGGCGTGGCAGCGCCCGGAAGCGTCACAACTGCCTGCTAGGGTGGCACGCCACGTCTGGGGCGCGATCACCACAGCAGGCAACCGTGTGTCTGTTACCGAGCCCCTTTGCGTGAGTTACAGGTTCTGCACATCAACGCCGCATTGGCAACCGATGTGCGTCCACCACGACCATGCGGCACGATGTGGTCAACCGTGAAGTCATTCCAGGTGAGAAGCTCGTCGCACCGGGTGCACCGTTTCTTCTCGTCGGAATGCCAGATCAGGCGACGCTGCTCACGGGTAAAGTGCCTGCGTTCATCCTTACCATCGAACAAATCGCCGAGCACCGCGCGAAGGATCTCCGAACGGCGGCGGCGCGTTACAAGGCTGTCCGTATTGCCCTGCACGGTTACCAGATAGTCGCGGTAGAGCATCGATTCGGCGCCCACGCCCTCACCGCTGCGCATTTGCTGGCGGGTGTGATCGATCTGATTGGAGAACGCAACAAGCAGCCCCTGTGCCTGCTCGTTGCGCCGCCGATCGGTAAGGATCAGCCCTTCGGTATCCATGTCGTGGATCAGCATGAATAGCGAGTAGAAATCCACCACGTTCGAAAATCGTGTAGTGGAGATTTCGGGCAGGATGGCGTTTGTGAGCTTCATGGTCCGGGCGAACACGCGGCCGCATTCGTCCAATTCCTTACGGCTTACCGCTTCGCCGCCGATCACCTTGTCGACCGCTTTTTTCTTGTCGATGATGCCGCCGGCGCAGATCGAGGCGATCAACACGCACACCAGTTCAACATGCTTCATGCGTGTGATCTGGGCTGGCGAGAGGATGGTCTCGAAATACTCGCGATATCGCCGGGCCAGGCGTTGAGCCATCAGGAACCACGGGCTTCGGAAGTAGCGCGCATGGCGCTTTTCGGCACTCGTAAGCCCTTTGCCTGTTGAATTGATCCGTACAAACAGACTGATGATATCAGAGAGATCACCCTCGATTTCAACTGTCTGAATCTTATATCCCATCAATCGATGTTCAAAACCGTTCCGGCGTATCGAACGCCAATCCAGTTCGGCGCACTCCTCGGCATCCAACTGAACGCTTGCGCTGAAGCGCTCGGCACGGAACCGACGAATCCCCTGGAACATGAGAATTGTCTCGATCCGCTGTTTTCCATCTATGACATCGTAGACGAGCTTCCCCTCGTTGTTCACCTGCTTGTAGAGAAAAATCGACGGGATCGGGTAGTGCATGAAAATCGTCTCGATCAATTTTCGACGATCGTTCGACTGCCATACCGAATCGCGTTGAAACCCCGGTTCGAGATTCAATTGCCCCTTCTCGAAGAGGCTGACAAGGTCCTGTACGGTTTTATGACCGTACTCGTACTTGAGCTGGTTCAATGGTACCCTCCTAATACGCATTGATTGTGTGCGATCACCCGCGCGTTCGGCACGGTTCGGCACGCCGTGGTGAGCGTACACACATCCGCCGGCCCAGGCTGTTCGCAACCACGAACAAACCCTGGTGCCGCGCCGAACGAATCGGGCATGAAACATCCTCACCGAGTGCTGGAAACTACCGCATAAACCAGCAAGCGGTGTATGTCAATATCACCTTCCACGACATGCAGGCGCCACTGCGTGTGGAGATATTCCCATCCATTATCCGTGCCGTACTGGGGGCCGGGGTTGAACGGCACGGACAACACGGGCGAAGCCATCAAGCTGAAACAGAACAGCCGGGGGGTAGCTGTTGATCAACTACACGGTACGGCCTCTGATGTTTAACCATCAGCATTCGTTCGGCCGGAGAACGCGATACATTGGGAAAGAAGAATGATGTTCGCTGCGCCGATTTAGGCACGCGCCAGGTGATTACGATACGTGCGCACGAAGGCTCACTCGTACTGGACCGTTGTTTTTCGAGACTCGATACGATTGGCCCAGCGGTTGCCGTGCTGCCGTTCGAAAAGAAAAAAAC
This sequence comes from uncultured bacterium, assembly GCA_966128725.1. Lineage (GTDB taxonomy): Bacteria > Bacteroidota > Ignavibacteria > OLB7 > OLB7 > JAFDZV01. The sequence continues at coordinate 15,432 of CBHYLN010000045.1, forward strand.
ATCCCGGCGGACGTGCATGATCATGAAATCGGAGCACGCCGGGAATTATTGAGTACGCCATGCGAGTTTCCGTGTATGCGTGAGCGCGGCTACTACCCGATGATTGGCGACGATTATACAGCGCCGCCAAGGCAAAATCAATGGGGTTCGCTCGCTATCCGAAAATTTACCTCCCCGTTGAGCCAATGCCGGGCACGCAGGTGCATGCCACACGCGACCGTTTTTGACGATCACGAGCCGCATATGGGCTTGGCGGAGGCCACATGTATCGATGGCGCGGCCCGTGATGTCACGCGGGGTGCAGCACCGTGTTACCGTCTTGCTCGAACTACCGTTCCTTCGATCCGAATTTGCTGTGGGCAGTGCTCAACACCGACCGCGCAATCAGCGCACCACCGCCACCGTGCCCGTGACTACCGAAGGACCATGAAACGCACGATTGCAACATCGCCGCGTGGATCGCGGACGCGGGCAACGTATGCCCCGCCGGCAAGCCCGCGGAGATCGAGTTCCAGAATCCGCGTTCCCGGCTCCCCATCCTGCCACATCGTACGTACCAGGCCGCCGACAGCGTCCAGGATGTCCACGCGAATCGGGCCTGCATCGTCCACGTAAACCCTCAGACTCGCCGATGTAGCGCGCGCCGGAACAGGTGCAATCGTCGCGTTCCTGATCGTGTTCGGCGGTGGCCAGGCTCCGCCGCCAAGCCCCGTTACAGGCCCAAGCCACGTACCGTAGATGGCCGGCGCTCCGTCGCGATTATCCTCCCAGACAGTCAACAACCGTCCGTTATACACCACGCACGACGGATGACGGACCGGCTGGCGCGTGTAACTGACGGGCACCGACGGGGCCGCCATGCGAAGTTCGGCGTTGAGCACCGTAAGCAACGCGCCCGTGCGACTGCCCCACGTCAACAGCAACGTTCCATCGTCCTGCGATTCGTACACCGAAAGATCGAACGTATCGGTGGGCGCGGTGATCGTCACCGAGCGCACCACGCTCCCGGTGAACGATACCTCCTGAACCGCCACTTCGCGACTACGCATCAGGTGCGTTGCCGAATCCACTCCGTCCATCGGATAACACCGCAGGAAGGCTGCCCGGCGCAGCCGTTGAATCACGTACGGGCCGCCCCGCGTGGGCATCGGCACCGTGTACGATTTCGTCGCCACACCGTTGCTGTACACACCCAGCGCCGCGCCATTAAGCAGACCAACAGTGGACTTGTTGATCGGAACAAGCCAATCGGCGCCGTTATGCACCACCGAGCGCCACACCATGGCTCCGGTGGGCGCTACGGCAAATAACGTGGAGTCTCTGGCAGACCACCCGCCGGCTATGCCCTGCACGATCTCGTCGCGTGCTGGATCGTAGGCGGTGCCGCTGGCGAATACGGAATTATCCACGGAATATCCGCCGTAGGCACGAACCCAGCCGCTATCAGTTGGCACAAAAACGGCGTGCGACGAGCTTCCCCGCCATCCCCCACTGGACCCCACGTACGAGAGGTTTGTTTCCATGTACCGCACCCAGGCCCGCCCGTCAACACCGTGCAAATCGGCCGTGTAACGGAAGTCGGTTCTCTGGTTCAGCTCAGGCGGTCGGCTCTGCGGAACCAATGTCCGCAACCTGCCCGGCAAAAGGCCCGAATCGTCGGCGCGGACAGCGCACGCCACGTACATCGGCACGGCGTTGGCGCGCTCCCATACCACAATGGGGCCGCCGGGAACGTCGGCGATCACGGGGTTGCGTGCCGGCACCGGCCGGTACGACTCGGGGACCGGCACGCCCAGGCGTACGGCGCTAACCGAGTCCTGCACGGCAATCACCACACTCGAATCCGGTGACTCGGCACGCTTCACGTTGAACAACCGCCGAACGTTCCGCGCTGCATATGGCTCCACGGCCGGGTCGATCCTGTAGACGCGGCAATGCGAATCGAACAGGATCACGTGGCTGTATTTATTGGTTGTGGCAATCCAGTCGCGCTTCTGGATGTAGGTAGCTTCATATTCCACATAGATGCGCGCCGAGGCACGATCACCCAGTTTCAGTTCATTCCAGCGCAAACTCCCGGTCCATAACGACCCGGCCGTATTGCCCTCGGTCCATAAATCGTGGCGAAATAGTTCCACGGAGTCCACAATGGCATTGGCCTCGTTATAGGTCAGACGCACATAGATCATCATCAAATTTGCAAGAGGTCCGTTACCAAACCCCTGCGCTCGCTGCACCATCAGGCACACACGCCCGGCCGAATCGCGTCCCGCGATGATGATCTTCGCCCCACCGATAAAGCCCGGCACCGGTAGAACCCGTTCGCGCACCGCGACGGTATCGAACACACTCCGGTAGTACCGCAGTACGCGTTTGCCCGCCACGGTATCCAACACCGCGATGGATGTATCCGGATCCACGAAGTGCGGCAATGTCAGGAATCGGTCGGCAACAGGACGCGCGTCGACCGTGCCATCGGCATGGATGAAACGCGACGCGCCTGGTGATCGTACAAATCGCGCGCCCGGAAGCTCATCATAAAAAAGCGTGTCGTTGAAATCGGCCTGCACGATCTCGGTCACGCTGGCCCCCGGGCCGCCATCGGGCAATACCGGCACGCGGTAATATCGGCCGCTGGTATCGGCCCACACCAACAGCAAGCCGCTGGAATCCGGCACAAGCCACAGCGCGGAATCCGCTCGGAGTGCACCGCCGGCCGCCAGCAACATGTCCGGGCCAATCGCCACGCCAGATGTATCGAAGGCGCGGGCGTGCACGCCGCGCGCATCGGGACGGCGATCGTTCCACAGCACCAGGAATCGATCGGCCAGCGCCACCACGCCGGCCACACCGAACGGGCGCGCATCGGAATCGTGGGCCTGCGTGGGCATGCCCACGGCGCGTCCGCCGCGAACAACCTGCACAAGCACCTCGTTGCGAAGGCTGTCCGGGCCGGCAACCGGCACCGATGTTCCCCACGCCACAAGCGCGACGCCGCCCAGGCTGGCGCCGCTTTGGAACAACGCATCATCACGCAGCAAATGGACCGCTGGATCCATCGGCGAAATGCGCACGTCGGCCGGTTGAGCGGCGGCCATCGCGGCGCACAACACAAGCAGGGCTGGTACGATGAGGCTGTAGCGGATGGTTGGCATGTGTGGCACTGGCTTCAAACGTTCACTTCCGCCGGGCATCATGCCCGATGGTGGAGCTGGGGAAGTTTCGGATGATCGCGGGCGCAAGATACACGTTGCCGGTACCCTGCAAAACAGCATTCGACGAACGGACGGCACGGCACCCGATGTTCTTCGACAAAGTGTGAGCGGCCGGCGCTCGCGTTGGATTTCACCGGCAGGTTCGGTTTATTTGTCCCTTTCCTTCCGGAATCCTCATCTTCTTCACGCATTCGAACGCAACGCACAACATGGCAATCATTCAGGACGTTCACGCGCGGCAGATCCTTGATTCGCGCGGCAATCCCACCGTGGAGGTGGAGGTAACCCTTGATTCGGGCGTGCTTGGCCGCGCTGCCGTTCCAAGCGGAGCATCCACCGGCGAACACGAGGCGGTTGAACTTCGCGATGGTGATCCGGGGAAGTACTTCGGCATGTCGGTGGAGAAGGCGGTTGACAACGTCAACGGTCCCATCGCCGAGGAGATCACCGGCCTTCCCGCGTTCGACCAGGCACTGGTGGATTCCATGCTGATCGAGATCGACGGCACGGAAAACAAGTCCAACCTGGGCGCCAACGCCATTCTGGGCGTATCGATGGCGGTGGCGAAGGCGGCCACCCGGCACTACAAGATGCCGCTGTACCGCTATCTGGGCGGCGTTACCGCCCGCACGCTGCCGGTACCGCTGATGAACATCCTGAACGGCGGCAAACACGCCGACAACAATGTGGACTTCCAGGAGTTCATGATTGTTCCGGTTGGCGCCGACACGTTCACCGAAGCGCTTCAGATGGGCACGGAGATCTTCCACTCGCTCCGCAAGGTGCTGAAGGAGAAGGGCTACAGCACGTCGGTGGGCGACGAAGGTGGATTTGCCCCCTCGCTGACATCCAACGAGGAGGCCATCGAGGTGATCCTGAAGGCGATCGAGAACGCGCACTACTCGGCCGGCAACGATGTGTGGCTGGCGCTGGATGTGGCTTCCAGCGAGATGTGGCAGGACGGCAAATACAAACTGTTCAAGTCCACCGGCGAGCTGAAGACGGCCGATGAGATGGTGGAATGGTACAAGACGCTCACCGAGAAGTACCCGATCATCTCGATCGAGGACGGCATGGCCGAAAACGACTGGGACGGCTGGCGGGCGCTTACCGAGGCGATCGGCTCGGATGTTCAGCTCGTGGGCGATGATCTGTTCGTCACCAACAGCGAGTTCCTGTGGCGCGGCATCGAGAACGAAGTGGCGAACTCCATCCTTGTGAAGTTGAACCAGATCGGCACGCTCTCCGAAACGCTGGAAGTGGTTGAACTGGCCCACCGCAATCTCTACACCACGATCATCTCGCATCGTTCCGGCGAAACCGAGGACACGATGATCGCCGATCTTTCGGTTGCCACCAACTCCGGCCAGATCAAGACCGGATCGGCCAGCCGCACCGATCGCATTGCCAAGTACAATCAGTTGCTGCGCATCGAGGAGGAGCTAGGCCCCACGGCCGAGTTCGCCGGCGAGTCGGCATTCTCGCGCGGCATCCTGTAGGCTGCGCGCCGTGGCTCCGCCCCCAGGTGGCGGGCGGAGCCATATCGAACAACGTGCCCGCGCACTCCGCGCGGGTATCGCATCGAACATCGAAACACGTACTTCCCTATCATGACAATTCTGTTCGGTACTGACGGTTGGCGCGCGGTAATCGCCGAGGAGTTCACCTTCGCGAATGTGGAGATCGTTGCGCGCGCGGCGGCGCAGTTTTTCAAGCGGCATCCAAACGCCGCGCGCGGCGTTGCCGTTGGCTATGACGCCCGATTCCTCTCCGATCGATTCGCCGAACTTGTTGCCCGCGTGTTCGCATCCGAAGGCATACCGGTGTGGCTGGCCAACGGCATTGCCTCAACACCGCAGGTATCGCTTACGGCACGGCAGAAGCGGCTTGCCGGCGGCATCATCATCACCGCCAGCCACAACCCGGCCGAGTACAACGGGTTCAAGCTGAAGGCGGATTATGGCGGCCCCTCCTCGCCCGAGGATATCGCCAAGGTGCAGGCCAACGTGGCCAAACTGGAGGCCGCGCCGCCGAAGCGACGCAAGGCATTGCCGGAGCTTTCGGAGTTGCTGAAGGCGCGGATGGTGAAGCTGTACGATGCCAAGACGCTGTACGTGGAGTACGTAAAGAAGAAGATCGATCTAGGTTTGATCGAGCGCTCCGGATTCCGCGTGTTGTACGATCCGATGCACGGCTCGGGCATTCACACGATGGATCGGCTGCTTGCGAACGTGGATCAGCTTCACAACGAGTTCAACCCGTCGTTCGGCGATCTGGATCACCCTGAGCCGCTTGGCGAATATCTTCCGGGGTTGATCGCCGGCATGAAATCCGGCGCGTACAGCCTGGGCATCGCCACCGACGGCGATGCCGACCGCCTTGGCGCAGTGGACGAGAACGGGAATTTCGTGGACTCGCACCGGGTGTTCGTGCTGCTGATGAAGTATCTGTACGAGGACCGCAAGCTGAAGGGCGCGGTGGCGAAGACGATCTCGCTTACCACGATGATCAACGATTACTGTGCCCGCAACGGCATCACGATGCACGAAACGGCCGTGGGGTTCAAGTACATCGCCAAGCTGATGACCACCGAGAAAATCGTGATCGGCGGCGAGGAATCGGGCGGCCTGGGCACGGCGCTGCACATCCCGGAACGCGACGGCATTTTCAACGGGCTGCTGCTGCTGGAGATGATGGCAAGCCGGGGCAAGACGCTTGGGCAGCTTTCGCGCGAGCTGGACGACGAGTTCGGCCCGCATCGCTACAGCCGTCGCGACGTGCGGATGACGCCGGAGCAGAAGAAGACGATCCTTGCCCGCGCCAAGGCCGGCGTAAGCAAGCTGGCCGGCTACGCGGTCACCGAAACCAGCACGCTGGACGGCTACAAGTTCTTCGTGGACAAGGGCTGGCTGCTGATCCGGGCATCCGGCACCGAACCATTGCTTCGGTATTACGCCGAGGCCGATTCCATCGAGAAGGTGACCGCATTGCTCGATGCCGGACTGAAGCTGAAGTAGAAAGGCCCCACCCCGCGCGTGCCGTTGGCGCAAGGGGTGGCGGGTTGCTCATCTCGAAACGCGGACGCCGCACGTGCACTACTCGACGTTCTATAACATCATGCCGGACGGAACGGTCAAGCAGATCAATCCGTTTACCGGCAACGAGGTTTGGGCCGTGCCCGGCCGCGCGTTGAAGCCAAGCCACAACGGCATCGGCCGTACCGCCGAAGACCCCGCCCCGCTGGGCGATACGGACCTCCACACAGTGTGCTCGTTCTGCGACAACCGCTACTTCGAGACACCACCGGAGAAATCGCGCTGGATCCACTCGGAGAAAGGCTGGCTGGAGCTGGCCGGCCTGGCGCCGGAGCAGTATTTCGATACGGTTGCGCAGTTCCGCCGCGTTGCGAACATGTTCGAGATCGTGACGCTGGATTACTGGAAGAAGAACTATGGCTACATGATGCCGCCAAGCGAGCGCGAGCGCATGGAGCTGTATCTGGCTTCGGCCACCGGCTACCGGCATCTGCACGATGTGATTGCCTACAAGCGGTCGTTTGCAAACGGGGGCACCGCCGCAATCGATGACGATGACGTGCGGCGAATGGCCGAACCGTTTTTTGGTGGCTGCCACGAGCTCATCATCGGGCGTCAACATTTCCGGCCGGATGCGGCCACCACCGCCGACCTTGTCTCCAGCGGCGAACTGACAGCCGAGGAACACTACTACTACTTCCGGATCACGGTGGAATCGATTCGCGAGATCATTCATCGGAATCGATATGTGCGATATGTGTCGGCATTCCAGAACTGGCTGAAGCCGGCCGGCGCCAGCTTCGACCACCTGCACAAGCAATTGGTGGGCATCGACGAGTGGGGAGCTTCGATCTCGCGGCAGGTTCGCATGCTGAAGGAGGACCCGAACGTCTTCAACGAATACGGCAGCAACTTCGCGGCGATGTACAATCTGGTGATCGCCGAGAACGACCACGCGATGGCGTTCGTGGGCATCGGGCACCGCTTCCCCACCATCGAGATTTTCTCCAAGTCGCGGCGCGACAAGCCTTACGAACACGATGCCGAGGAGCTTCGCGGCATGAGCGATATCGTACACGCATGCCATGCGGCAATGGGGCCGGCGATCAGTTGCAACGAGGAATGGTATTACACACCGGTGGATTCGGTGGTGAAGATGCCGTGGCACGTGCTGATCAAGTGGCGTATCAACGTTACCGCGGGCTTCGAGGGCGGCACCAGCATCTACATCAATCCGATGACCCCGCTGGAGCTGCGCGACCGGATGGTGCCGGCGTTGTACGCAGCCCGCGATGCCGGCCGCGCGACCAGCATCCGTATCGCCGAGGAATGCCGGCTTGACCCGAACCCGCTGAAGTATTATCTGGGGTAGCCCGGCGCGCCGGCAATGGGGGACACGATCCCCTCCCCGCCCCGGCATAACCCAGGGCATCCGCGCTTACAGCCGCAACGACGCTCCTATCGAAACAAGGCCGCGATATCCAAGACCTGCCTCGGCAAACACACCGAACTTGCCGCCCACACGAACGCGAAGCGGGCTGAACTGAAACGCGAACAGTGTCTGCCGTTCGGTTGCGTCGCCGGCGCGTTCGGGATCCTGCGCGTTGAATGAGGCCCCGGCCGATATGCCGGACGAAAGCTGCACCACGTCGCCGTTCAGCCAGTGAAAATCGAGCGTCCCCATCAAGGTGGTAAACGTCATCGTGTAGGGGTAGACTTCGCCGCTGGAGTTGTCGGTGTACTGCTTGTCGTACGATTCGTACACGCCTTCCACACCAAGCGACAGCCAGCTCTCCGGGAAGTATCGTATGCCGAGTATTACCGGGCCAAAGGCCGATTTCGTTTCGCCGGAGGCAAGCCCGGCCGTAACCGGCGCCACCAGCAGATCGCTGAGCACGTTGAACATCTGCGGCACCGAGCCTGCACCATAGGCTACATACAACTCCTCGCTGGGCCTGTCATCCTCCTTCGATCCGTGACGGCGATGACCATCCTGCGCCGAGAGTACGCTGGGAAGCGTCAGGGCAATAACAACAGCGGTAATGTAGAGCGACAGGCTGACCTTCATCATCCCCCCCCAAGAGAAACATCGTTGAACAAACAAGAAGCGGATGCACAGGCTATTGACCGCGGTGCATCCGGAATCCTGACAAACGAGCAAGCGACGTGAATGTTGCAAGGCATGCCGATGCTGTGGCGGCGGGCGGAAAAAGCGCGGGCTGCGTACGATTCCCCGGCGTACGCAGCCCTTAGTACCTCCCAGATGGAGCGGTTTTCGCTTGGCGTCGATCATCGGGCCCCCCTCACTTGTTGCCCAATGATCGATTGAATCCCACGCTACTCCCGTCCTCCATTTCGGGTGGTCCCTGCGACATCTGTTGGCCCTACGGAGCCGGCAGTACGCCCCGGCGGGCCGGTCATGATGTCAGCACATCATGAATCGTTGAAGCATATTTGAAATCAACATCCTGGTTGATATTGAACTCCATCATTCCCCGCTTGCGGGCGCCTGGTGGCTGCCATCGCGCAAGGGCTGCCACGTCGCCGATCGGTGTGGCGGGGCTTGCGGCCGAAACGCCGTACAGGAGTTTCTCGGGACCAACAATCGCAGCATAATCCTTGAACTGCGCGATCATCTCGGTCATCGGCCAGAAGTAGCCCATCAGGCTTACATAGTCAAACGCCGTGTGCTTGCGCTCCAGAAGCGTGCGATCCAGATCCAGCTCGTAGGAGACGTAGCTCATCAGCTTGCCGGTGCCGCTGGTTGGCCCGAAGTATCGTTCCAACTCGCCAATCACCTGAATGAAGCGCTCGTTCGGCGGAGCACCCACACCGTTGCGGGTCATTTCAGGATCGATGTCGATCCCATCCAGCCCCCAGCGGTTCACCACCAGTTCGTGTACCTGCGCGGCAAAACCTTCGGGATCCTCCAACAGGTTCCATGCACAGGGCGGCTCGGCCGTGCTCATCAGTGTTGCCACCACTTTCGTTCCCCGGTCCTGCAGGGTACGGGCGCCGGCAAGTATCTCGTCCCACGATATTCCGTCGCCAGCGATGTAGCCGTGATCAAGCGCGGTCTGCGGCCAAAGATTGAGAAGGAACAAATGAACAACATCAATGCCGGCCGGAATCGCCTCCAACCGTAAACCATTGTTCGCAAACCCTAGCCAGTACGTAACAAAGAGAGGCTGTTGTACCATCGTCGATTCGACATCCGCTGCATGCTGGAGAGAACCGTTCGTTTGTGCTCGCCGGGATTGGCAAGGAACGATGTAGGGAGCGACGCGCATCCATGTTCAAGCATCAACCATCTCTCGATTACACCCGCCGCACTGTTGACGCTTTCGTACTCACCTCCCAACCGATCTGCGCGACTCACGAATGCAATATGCGCGCATCGAAAAGGGCATCACTACTCAATTTCTACTCTATGGCTCGTTGTTGCCTGTCCTTCACACTGGCACAGCACGTGCCCCTGCCGCCCATGCAGCCACGACTTGTGGTCGGCGGCACGCATCGTTACGCTATGAGTAGATTTTGAGTAGTAGGGTTTGTATTCGCGGTGATAGCTTGGTACGGGTTCAACCCATCCATAGGGCACTTGGTGCTCGATGTTCCCCGCATCTCTAACCTACCGGAGACCCTCCAATGGCTCTCAAATGCTTTTACGAGATCACCCTCAGCAACTTCTCGTCGACCGATTTCCCCATAACGTTTACGGTTCATCCCGAGGGACTTGATCCGTATACCGAGGCCTTCTCACAGAACGGCACCTACATTGTTCCGCAGGGTACGCTGGTGCCATCGTTCGGGCAGTACACCTTTGACGCGAACGCCTCCGGCACTGGTGAGATCCCGTTTCAGGTGGAGACGGTTGTCCTTATGAAGGACATGCCGTGGCCGCAGCCAATCCCCAGCAGCAACCGCTATATCCGCGTGATCATCCGCAACTTCCCCATCGACGACGGCGAGCTCGAGTAAGGCGTTCGCGTTTCCCGAGCAGCCTACCGCTGCTCATTACTGGTCAATGGTATATTGTGCCACCTGAGTTTGGCGCGGGCACAACACCATACCCGATCAACGCGCCATGGTCACAGGCCGGCTGCCGCAGCCGGCGCGCAAGCAACACACGTTGGCACCGGCCCGCTGTTCCTTCCCATGGGAGCCGCGGGCCGGCGCCGTTTTACACGGATTGGTGCCGTGGTCACAGTAGCTGATGTGCTGAGATTGGTTAACCAGCGCGAAGCAACGATGTGGTAGCAGGTACGGCAGGCAGGCAGGCCACGATGATCGAACGACATATCGTGACATGATATGGTAATCTGGTTCGGGGGCGGCGTACCGAACCCGAACCGATGCAGGAGACAGACCGGCCGGAAGAACTTACTCGGACGCCGAGACCAGCGGGCCATCGCCGGCGGCCTCGGCCATGTCGGCCGCATCCAGATCGCGCAGCAGCTCGTGAATCTCCTGCACCTTGGCATGGCGGCCGTCCTCACCGTGCGACAGAATCGCCAGGGCCTGATTGGCCAGCTTCCGTGTGCCTTCGCGGTCGCCGCGGCGGCGCGCCAACGAGGCAAGGTTCATGAACTGTATGCCGATCTGCGGGTGATCGGCCCCAAGGGCCTGCTCAAGCATTTCGATTGCACGGCGGAACAGGCGCTCGGCCACCCACAGATTCCCACGTTCGCGGTACACCATCGCCAGGCCGCTCATGGTAATGGCCGCATCTGGATGTGACTGGCCAAGGATGGCGCACTGCAGATCGTATGCACGCCGCAGATACCGCTCGGCCCCTTCATGGTCGCCGGCGTAATAGTGGATGCGCCCAAGCGAATACACCAGGATGGCTGTTGTGGCCGTGGCCTCGGCATAGGCACGTTCGTGCACAACCAGCGCGCGTTCCATCAACGGGAGCGCGCTGGCGGGATCCTTCTTGGCGATCAGGCCCGCCCAGTTGCACAGCACCGAGGCAATCATCGGGTGATTCTCGCCAAGCGTTCGCTCCCACGTGGCGCGCACCTTGCCGAAAAGCTCCTCCGCACCACGCCCGTTTCCCATGTCGTACAACAGCGTGGCCAGGTTGTTCATGGCGATCGCCGTGTTGGGATGCTCGGGGCCGTACACGGTTTCCCACGTAGCCAGCGCGCGCTGATACAGCGACTCGGCCTCGTCGTATTTCCCCTTGTCGTGCAGAACGCCGGCAAGGTTGTTGATGGCTTCGGCCAGATAGGGGTTCTCGGCGCCGGCGAAGCGCTCGGCCAACCGCAAGGCCTTGCGGTACAGGGCTTCGGCGCCATCGTAGTCGCCGGCGCCACCCAGCACGCCGGCCAGGTTGCCAAGGGTTTTCGCGACAATCAGGTTAGACGGCCCCAACACCTGCTCCTGCACGGCCAGGGCGCGACGGTACCACTCCTCGGCCTCCTGCATCTCACCACGGCTCTGGTACAGGTTGGCAAGGCTGTAGAAGGATTGCGCGGTGTCCAGATGTTCGCGACCCAGAAGCTCCGTACGTATGGTTGCCGCCCGGCGCAGGAACTGAAGCGCGTCATCGAACAACCCGCAGATACGCAGGAACTCGCCCACGGCGTTCAACACGTTGGCCAGGCTAAGCCGCTCCGGATCGCCGAGCTCGAACCGCGCAACCTCCGCGCTGTAGGCTTCGGTGATCTCGTCGCCGGCATCGGCGGCAAGCCAGTATCCCAGCAGCTCGTAGCCCTTCTCCTCCTGCATCGAGGGGAGCAGGATGTCGAGGCTTGCAACCGATTGCCGCAAACGGGCAACATCGCCAACATGCTGCAACTGCCACAACAGCTCGTCGGCACGGCGACCGCCGGACGGCTCGGCCTCGAAGAATCGTGCAAGCTGATCGTGCAGGCTGCGATGCGCTTCATCGCTGGGAAGGTAGCGGCGCTCAACCGCCCGGCGCAGCGCTTCGTGGAAGAATCGCAGGCGGCCGTCGCTTCGCAGAAGGTGATGATCCAACGCGCCCAGCAATTCCGCCAACTGCAGGCGCGTGCATCCCAGGGCCCGCTCCAGCTCCTGTTCGCTCATGCCATAACGGGCTCCCCAGATACAGCGCAGCATGCCGTCGAGCGGTTCGCGACCGTATTCCTCCTCCAGCCTCTCCAGCACATGCTCGAACAAATCGTCCAATGTGTCGGCGGCAAGGTAGCCCTCCAGATTGCGGCCCCGGCGCTCGTACGAACCGAACAGCCGAAGCTCCTCCAGGCGGGTGCGCAGGAACAACGGGTTGGACGAGGCGGCATCCGCCGCAAGGCGCATCACGCGCTCCGGCTCGATGGCGGCATTGCGTTCGGCCAGATAGCTTGTGGAAACGGCCACCCGCTCGTTCACGCTCAGCGGCTCCAGCCGCATAACGTCCCAGCCGTCGCGCTCGGCGCGGGGCGCCAGATCCACTCCCGTGATAATCAGGCGCAGGCCGGCCGGGATGTACCGAGGCAACCATTCAAGATCCCTGGCCGCCTCCTCCAGTTGGTTGGCGCCGTCGATGATCAGCACCATGTTGGCCGCGGCGGCCTTCGCCAACCAGAACGGCAGGGCCTCGATCACTTCCTCGCGCGCCACGGGAATCGGCTCGCCGCCGCCGGTACGGGCGCCAATCTCCGCCATCAGCCGCCGCAGCAACTCGGTGCTGCTGCCGGCCGAGGAAACCGCGCCCACGTAGTGGGTAACCACAAACGCGTCCGGGTGCTGCCGGCGGTAGTCCGCGCTCCAGTAGGCTATCAGCGCGCTCTTGCCCGATCCCGTTTCCCCCACGATCATCAACGGCGGTGCATCGCCGGCCACATGGGTTTCCAGACGCGCCATCGAGGCTGCGTTGGGCACGTAGGCCGTGCGGCGCGATGCGGCGAAGGTCTCGTGCGCGCGGCGCTCCAGCTCCATCGGCGCCAGCACCACGCCTTCCGGCACCATGCGGTTGATAACGCCGAGCAGATCATCGTATACCCATTGCGCGAAGGTCTCGGCGTCGGCAACGGCCTCGCGCACGCGCGCGGAGCTTGCTCGAATGCGATCCTTGAGCAGCGCCAACCGCTCGGCCTCGCGGGCAACATCGGCCTCGATCTCGGTATCGCGGTCGAGCTGGGCCGGCACGGCGGGTGTGTCGCGCAGGTAGAAGAATGCGCGCTCGCACATCTCCGTGTGGGCAAGCACCCCGTGGCTGATCTCGATGTCGAGCAGACTGAAGTGGTTGGCGGTATCCGATGCGATGGCCGGATAGTCAACGGCGATGGCGGCCAGCTCGCGTTCGGCCGCACGGCCGGACACAACGATGCCGTAGCTGGAGCCAACCATCCCGATTACGTACGGACGGTTGCGCCGAAGCTCGTCCAGGCTGAGCCGCAGAAGTTTGGACTGTTGGGTGTACGAGTGCGATACACCACGGCGAAGATCCACCTCGGTGAATTCGATGCCGCGCGTACGGCAGATACGCGCCAACGCCGGGAAGACACGATTGGATAGCAGTTCCCGCTCCGCACGCATTTCGCGATCGTCGCAGGAGAGGAACACGCGAAGTTCACCGCTGTCGCTCAGGTAGCCGCTGTTCATGCCAAGAGGTTCGTTGACGGGGGAGCGATTCGGTACTGCACATTCCGAACATAACACTGCACGCGCACGCAATCGCCCGCGGCATGCTTCATCAACACACTATCACATCAAGCCCACCGAACATCACAGTGATGCAAGATGCAGCGTAAGATTGGAATCGGCACCAAGCCCCATCTTCTTGCGGAGCCTGTACCGATGATTCTCAACAGTGCGCTCCGACAGGTACAGAATCTTGGCGATATCCTTGGTTGCCAGGTTCGCCTTCAGCAGCGCGCAGATCTTCAACTCGGTTGGCGTAAGCTCGGGATAGTGCGACGAGAGCGTGCGGATGAAGTCGCCGTGCAGTTGGTCCAACTGTTCCTCGAACGCCTTCCAATCGCTCTCGCTGTCGCGCGCGGCCTCGATCTGCTCCAGCACCTTCTTTACCACCACGCCATCGCCGGCCGTGCCCGAGCCGCGTTCGGCGATCGCCTCGGCCACACGTTCCTTCAGCGCATCGAGCATGGTGTTACGCTGCACGATGCCCAGAGCCATCGCGGTAAGTTCGCGTGTCTTCAGCTCCACTTCGCTGCGCAACTGCTCGGCCTGCAGCCGGTAAATCTCGCGCTCGCGTTCGGCTTTTTCCAGCGCGAAACGAACCTCGATCTCGGCAACCGCCTTGCGCTTTTCCTCGCCGCCAAGCTCCTCGCGGATGCGCGCGAACATCTTGTAGTGTTCCAGCGCCTTGTCGGCAGCGCCCATTTCCTCGAACGCGCGCGCCAGCGCCTCGTGGATCTGGTACTCCAGCCGGCGATCGCCCAGCCCGCGCGCGATCACCTGCGCCTTGTCGAGCTCGGCGACGGCATTCCAGAAATCCCCCCGGCGACGGCGCAGGTTGCCGATACCGATCAGGGCAGCGGCGTCGAGCGTGGGCCGGTTCAACGGTTCGGCCACGGTGCGGGCCTTCTGAAAATTATCCAGCGCCTCGGCCAGGCGGCCGGCCCGCTCGTGGATGGTTGCAATCGAGATCAGGGCCTCGGCAACGCCGGCCGCATCGCCAAGCCCCTCCTGCACGATCAGCGCACGTAGCGCATACTCCAACGCAGCTTCAAGCCTCCCATGCGACAGATACACCGCGCTGATATTGCCCAGCGCTCGCGCCTGAAGGTAGTTGTTGCCGCTGTCGCGGAACAGCTCCAGCCCCTTGGTAAAGAAGTCCAGGGCCTTCTCCAGCTCGCCCATCTGCGCGTACACAAACCCGATGTCCATGTAGGTGACGCCGATCGCGTCGCCATCACGGCCGTGTTCACGAAGGCGCAGCGCCTCGAAGTGATGTTCAAGGCCCGGCACGTACTCGCCGATATCAACGTGCACGTTGCCAAGCGCGGTTTCGGCCAGCGCCATGCCAACCGGATCGGCATGGTCGCGGCTGATGCCAAGGCTTTGCTGATACGACGCCAGTGCCCGCGAGTAATCCAGCATGCCGAGTTGCGCGCGCCCCAGGGCCAGCATCACCTCGGCCGCATCGGCCCACTCGCCCAGATCGTCCATAAGCTTGAACGCGGCCTGAAGGTCCCTGATGGCCTCGGAGTACAGGCCGGCGGCCAGTTTGCACCATCCAAGTTCCTTCAGCGAGAAGGCGCGCGCCGATCGATCGTTCAACGATTCGGCCAGCGCAAGCGCTTCGGTTGCCAGCGTGCGGGTACCCTGCTCGTCGCGACGCGCGTGCCGCAAGGTTGCCAGCAACGACGAAAGGCGATCGCGCTGCTGGCCGATGGTCGCAAGCGTGCGAACGCCACCCGGCTCGGGGCCGTTGGCGATTGTCAGGGGTTTGGATGAGTTGGCCTGGGATGCCACAGCGTTGAAAGGAGGACTGGACGAAACACCGTGCCGAGCATGCCGCGGCATGCTCGGCACCGTAACCATTCGGTGTTCCAGAGCACCAGCTTACGCAAACCGCGAACAAATGCAAAATGATCGATAGCGCACATTCATCTTGAAACGAATCTGGTACGCCCGGCATGGCTAACTTTCGCGCGCTGACGTTCATGATACAGTGCACGGCAGCCTATGCAGGCGTGGCCAATCCCGTTGTAAAACATATCGAACGGCTGATCCGCCGGGGTACCCTGGCGATCGCCGCACGGCTTCCGCGTTCCGGCGCCGGCGCGGCCCGCACCGATGGCATGGCGGCCGCCAACGGCCCCGGCGCCGCGCTCGCACGGCTGCTGCAGGCAGGGCAGCCCCGCATCCTGCTGGTCAGGACCGACCGTATTGGCGACGCGGTAATCACAACACCGCTTATCACCTTGCTGCGGCAACGCTATCCGCAGGCGCGCATCGATCTGCTGCTGGGGCGCAAGAACGCCGCGGCCGCCCCGCTGATGCCTGGCCTGGATGCGGTCCTGGTGCCGGAGCGTGGCGCGATGGGCATGCTTCGAATGCTGATGGCGATCCGGCGCACCCGCTACGACGCAGCCGTGAACCTGCTTGTCAACGATTCGGCCAGCGCCACATTGATCACGCTGCTCAGCGGCGCCAGCGTGCGGATCGGATTTGCCGGGCAGCCCACCAGGCCGTTCGATATCGGGCTGGACCGCAGGCCCCGACAACCGATGCATGTTGTGCAGCGCACGGCACTGCTGGCCGCGCCGTTCGGCATCGAGCCCGGCCAGACGGCGCCACCGCTGCGCATAACGCTTGGCAACGACACACGGGGTCGCGGCCGCAGGGCCGTGCGGGCGGCGCTTGGCGCGGTTGCGCACGCGGACACAGCACCCGGCGAAGCCCTCGCCGGCACGGTGCTGTTGAATGTTTCCGGCTCGGGACCGGAGAAATATTGGGGTCGCGAGAACTTCGTGGCGTTGGCGATCGCGCTGGCCGCGGCCGGGTTGCGGCCGATCATCGCGGGCCGCCCGGACCACGCCGGCGAAGTTGCCGCAATCGCCCAGGAGGCCGGCTGCGCACGGCTTGCGGCCGCGGGCGCGTTGGAGGATTTTGCCGCGGCCATTGCCTGCTGCGCGCTGGTTGTCACGCCGGATACGTCGGTAGTGCATATTGCGGCGGCGCTGGGACGCCCCACTGTTGTGCTTGTAGCCGAGCCCGAGGTTGGGAACAACTGGGGTCCATGGGGCGTCACATCCACGGTGATTGCCGGAACCGGCCTGTTGGATTCCATCGTACCCGAACACGTAGCCGAAGCAGTAGTTTCGTTGGCAGGCGCAACATGGCGCCCCCCCTCTCCGTTATCCAGCCCATGAAGATCATACGTCGCCTTCTTCCCTTCCTTCGCCCGTACGTGCCGCTGCTGGTGCTCACGGTTATCCTGAGCGCCATGCTTTCGGCGCTCAGTGCCGCATCGATTGCCGTGATATGGCCGGTGATGAAGGTGATCTTTCCGCAGGCTCCGGCATCGCCCACCCCGGCGGTGGCCGATACAACCGGCATTGGCGGTTGGTTGAACGGGATAAAGGACTGGTTGCTGCAAACCATGCAGCAGTTCGTGATCGTTCAGAACGACACATTGCTTTCACTGCGCAATCTGTGTTTCCTGGTGGTGGGAATATTCCTGCTGAAGAACATCGTGAAGTACGTTACCTATGTGCTGAACACGGTGATCGAGGAGCGCATGATGAAGGATGTGCGCGACACGCTGTTCAACCGGGCGGTGAACCTTTCGCTGGACTTCTTCAACACCAAGCGTTCCGGCGATCTGATCTCGGTGGTTACCAACGACGTGGGCACAATGAACAGCGCCCTTACACCGATGCTTGGCACGCTGATCCGCGAACCGATGCAGGCGCTGCTGATGCTGGTGGGATTGCTGGTGATCTCCCCCACGCTTACGTTGATCGCCTTCTCAACCAGCATTCTTTCGGTGCTGGCAATCCGATTCCTCACGCGCTACATCAAGCGTTACTCGCGCCGCATCCAGAATGCGCTGGCCGAGATCACAAGCCGCCTGCAGGAGAGTTTTCAGAATATCAGGATCATCAAGGGCTTTGCCGCCGAGAAATACGAGAGCGCTCGCTTCGCACGCGAGACACGGTCGTACGTGCTCTCCGCGCAGAAGCATTCGATCGTGGTGAACCTGATGAACCCGGTCAACGAGATATTCGCGATCGTGGCCCTGTCGGTGGTGTTGTACACCGGCGGCAGTCAGGTGGCCGGTGGCGCGATGAAGGCCGACGAGCTATTCACGTTCCTGTTTCTGCTGTTCGCGATCATGCAACCGGTGGTGAACACGCTTGGCATCCCGGCCACCGTGCAACGTGGGCTGTACGCGGCCGAGCGCGTGCTGGCGGTGATGGATGCCACGCCAACAATTGTTGGCGGCGAAAACCGGGCCGAGGCACTGCGCAACGAGCTCCAATTGCTGAACGTGAGTTTCAGCTATCGGGTTGGGCATCCGGTGATCCGCGATGTGACGCTCACGGTAAAACGCGGCCAGACACTGGCATTGGTGGGGCCATCCGGCGGCGGGAAATCAACGCTGGTGGATCTTGTGATCCGGCTGTACGATCCCATCAGCGGCGGCATCTATCTGGATGGTGTTGATATCCGCACGTTCGAGCTGGAAAGCTACCATTCGATGTTCGGTATCGTGACCCAGGAATCGATCCTGTTCAACGACTCGGTGCGGAATAACATCGCGTACGGTCTGGAGAACGTTACGCACGAGCAGGTGGTGGCCGCCGCGCGCGCTGCCAACGCATACGATTTTATCGAGCGGCTTCCGCAGGGCTTCGATACGCCGATCGGCGATCGTGGCGTGCTGCTCTCCGGTGGCCAACGGCAACGCCTGGCAATCGCGCGCGCGCTTGCCCGCGACCCGCAGATCCTCCTGTTCGACGAGGCCACCAGCGCGCTGGACACCGAGTCCGAAATGCTGGTGCAGGAAGCCATCAATACGTTGCTGGAGGACCGCACCGCCATCGTGATCGCGCACCGGCTGTCCACCATCAAACACGCGCACATGATCGCGGTTGTGGAGGACGGCGCAATCGTGGAGTACGGCACACATGAGGAATTGCTGGCGCTCGGCAATCTCTACAAACGCCTGCACGACGTCCAGTTCCGCGAAGAATCCTGATGAGGAATTGAGAGTTTGGAGTGATGAATTAGGAGATAAAGGATGACTGCTGGTGAGATTGCAAAGAAACGGCACGAACTAGCCCTGGCTCATGGTTACAGTCCCGTTCCGTCGCCGGAAAACCAGAAAGTCGGGATAGCGCTAAATGTCCGAACTGCATTGCGCCCCATCCATGGGGTACGGTGCTTGCCTGAAAACGGCACAACCGGCTGGTATATCTGGGCTGGCGGAGAGATGTCCGAGGATCTTGATTTCTTCAAGCCACTGCATGTTGGTCATTTGGTCGATTGGTGTCCGGACGTCCTGCCCTATCTGGAACTGCCTCCCGGGTGGCGATTCCTGATTGCACCAGGCTACGAGGATGTCTGGTTCGATCCGCGAATCGATCTCACCCCAAGTGGATCGGAGGCTTAGGGTATTCTGCCATTTGCCTCGACAGGCCAACCGAATACAGTCGGCAGCCTATATCCGAGCCTGCCGATGCCGATCGAGCGGTTTAACATGCGCCCAGTGGCACCATTTCTAATTTTGAATTTCTAATTTCTCATTCCCGCCTCGTAATTCTCTAGAACTGATTCACGAGTCCCGCAAACACCTCGCCGGCCAAACTTTGCCAGCATGGCAAAAGGAAGAACGGGACGCACCTACGGCGCTACTACTCGTATGCCAGGTAAATGCTACAGACGGGTGGCGCCTACGGCGCCCTGTACGCCCGAATCCAGACAGATACACGGCATCGCTCTATCGAATAAAAGCAGCCATTGCCTTGCCCGGCATCACACAGCGTAGCGAGGTCTCCATCCACGAAATCTTCCTCATGCATCTGCCGAACGACGCCATCTGTCTTTGCTGGGTGGGAATGAACATGTATATATGTGCCCGATCGAGCCTAACAAAGCGCCCTCAAAATATACTCTTCACATCCACCATTTCTAAATTTGAATTTCTAATTCCTAATTCCTAATTCCTAATTTCTAATTTCTAATTTCTCATTCGCGCTTCGCTCCCCCCCGAGGCGCACATTTCACACTCACCATTCCTAACTCCCGCTTCGTAATTCTCTAAGACTGATTCACGAGTCCCGCAAGCACCTCGCCGGCCGAACTTTGCCAGCATGGCCAAAGGAAGAACGGGACGCACCTACGGCGCTGCTACTCGTATGCCAGATAAATGCTACAGACGGGTGGCGCCTACGGCGCCCGGTACGCCCGAATCCAGACAGCTGCGCGGCATCGCTCTATCGAATAAAAGCAGCCATTGCCCTGCCCGGCATCACACAGCGTAGCGAGGTCTCCATCCACGAAATCTTCCTCATGCA
>CBHYLN010000046.1:0-35187 GCA_966128725.1 uncultured bacterium
CCGTGCGCACGATGCCGCCACGGCCCCAGCGTTGACCCCGGTGGCCTTTGTAGAAATGCAAACGTGGAGTTTTTATGATGTTACCACCTACTAGCACGTCACTTCCCCAGACGATCACATCCTCAACACCGTCCGCATCCAGATCGACGCTCAGAGCACGATACGCCTTCATCCACAAATCGGTTATCGTCGCCAGTCGTGAGGTGTCAGCGGTAGAATACAACCCATCCGAATTGCCCCAGAAAATGACCACTCGCACGGTGGTATAGGCATGTCCGTTCTGCTCGGTTGTATCATCAATAATGTTGATTGTCGTCAATATGTCTTGATTGCCATCGGCATCCCAATCACCGGCGCATAACACCCTTGTCTGTGAACCGACTTCCGTTGGCCCAACCCGTTGACCGCCTCGCGGGTCCGGCAGGCCACCACGCACGCCGTAATAAACGAACCATTCTATTGGTCTATAGCCGTTGAAACTGGTATCTCGCCGTTCATGTTGTACGGCGAAGTCGGCGCGTGTATCGTGATTGATATCGCCAAGCGCGACAACGTCACTGCCATACCATTCATAATTGTCCACAGTAATCCAGCCCTTCATGAATCCATAGGGTTGGAAACAATGCATGAACGGATGCCGTGGGTCGGTTTTGGGTGGTTCTATCCGAAACTCGTTACAGCCCGGTTGCGCCGTGGCAACGCTTGCCGCGGCGAGCAGGGGAGCGGCGGCGCAGAAAGCAAGGCAGAGAATACCGCGGAATGTGTTCATGATATATAAACCGATATTTTCGGAAGAGTTACAGAAAAAACATCACGGGAACATACATACGCGCAAGCATGCCAAACAAGGCGGTGGGGGGCGTGGCATTATTGGTCCGGCAGGTACATCGGCATGGCGGGCGCCGACGTTTCGATATTCTTGGTCGTTGTCAATAATTGGCGCGCATCCTCGAGCAATCGCATGAGCGTTGGTATGAAGCCCTTTCCCGGACAATCTGCTGCGCATGGTGCCATCCGCTTACGAGCGGCAAATCTCCATCACAACCCCGTCATCCGGCGCCAGCACAATGCCGCTGCGAACCGGGCGGGATAGGGCCTGGGCCGGGCGTGCCAGGCGAACCGTTGCGAACAACGTGGCCAGCACAACCTTCATCTCGTACAACGCGAATGCCATCCCAAGGCACATGCGATGCCCGCCGCCAAACGGATACCATTCGTGCGCGGAGTATCGCCGTTCGATAAAGCGTTCAGGGCGGAACAACAGCGGGTCGGGATAAAGATCCTCGCGATGATGCGTGAGGTGCCCCGAGGGGCAGAGCACGGTGCCTGCCGGATACTCGATGCCCTGCACCGCGAACGGTTTCTTCACCTTACGGACCACGAACGGCAGGATCGTGCGGCGGCGCAGGCTTTCGCGGATGGAGGCGTCCAGGTAGGCAAGCTGATTCAACTGCTCCGGTTGTGGTGGGCCGCCGCCGGTAACACGCAGCAATTCCTCGCGGATCAGGTCGGCAACATCCGGCATGGGAACAACCTGCTCCAGAAACCAGGCCAGCGCCACCGATGTGGTTTCGTGTCCGGCGAAAATCAGCTTTACCAATGCATCGCGAACTTCGATATCCGCCAGCGGACGGCCGTCGTCGTGGGTTGCCTCCAGAAGGTCCGCGAGCACCGTTTCCCCACGCGCCCCGGGCGGTGTTGCGCGGCAGGCGGCGATCAGCGCGAACAGCTCCACATCCAGCGCGTGCATGCGACGATAAAACGGCAGCAGGCGATTGCGTTGCAGCATCCGCACCGGCAGGGCCTGTACCAGAATCAGGCCGTGGCGCCCACGGCCCAACGCAAGCACCCTGCGGACCAGGTGCGCCAGCTTCGCCAGCGTTGTTTGCGAATCGATCCCCAGCACAACCCGCAGCATCACGCGCAAGGTGATCTCCTGCATCGGCTCCAGCATGCGGCATTGTTGCCCGGGCCTCCATTGGCCAGCGAACTCCAGCGTTGCAGCCTGCATGGCGTTGAAGAACGCGCGCATTCGTTCGCCCTTCAGCGGTGGCAGCAATACTCGCCGCTGGCGAGTATGCGCGTCGCCATCCAGCACCAGCACCGAGTGTTCGCCCACGGCAAGGCTCAGGAACTCGTTGCCCTCACCCGAGTACAGCGTCTCGCGGTCCGCACGGAATATCTCCTTGACGGCCTCAGGCGCCGAGTGCACCACAAGCGTGCCATAGCCGGCAAGGCGCAGTGTGAACGGGTCGCCGTATCGCCGTGCGTTTTGTTCAAGGTACGTGAGCGATGACCCCGAGTATCGGGCAAGCTGCCAGGCCGCAGGTGTGCGAGGGCCTGGCGGGAAATTCGGTTGAGCGAACCTCACGGTGTTACCCTGATTCATGGCTGTTCTGATCCATCTCGTGCGTGCAACATACCGATCATTGCCCGCATCCGAACCCACACGGTGATGGGTGTTGCAGCTTGAGATAGTGCTGGGGTGGGCGGCCCGTTCCGGCGTTATCCGTGGATTGTACACATCCGACCGTGGGGTTAGTTTCCCGCCGGCGCGATTACAATCCATCCCCATTCAAGAGGAGTTTGCGTGTGAAGCCCATCGTCTCCGTTGTATGCCTTCTTCAGTTGCTGTGTGGTTGCAGCCTTGTGGCGCAGAACCTTTCGCCGGAAACCGTGTTCCGCCGCTATCTGGTGAGCGGGGATAGCTCCATCGCGGCGGCGTTGATCAAAAGCGACAGCGTGTATGGCACCTACTGCCGTGCAATGCTCACACAGGATCAAGCCGAGAAGCGCGCGTTGTTCGCCCGGTTTGTCGCGATGAAGCCCGGCGCCGGCCTCGCCGATGCGCACATGTGGCGCGGTGTAAGCTTCGAGGCCGACAATATGCTGGATTCGGCGTTGGCCGAGCTTTCAACGGCAATTGCGCTTGGTGATGGCAGCATGTATGCGTACTACTTCCGTGGTATCACATACCTGGATCAGAAGAAGAATGCGCAGGCGGCTGAGGATTTCACGCGTTCGATTGATATCGAGCCCAAATTTTACCTGGCATGGCACATGCGAGGCATCGCGCGCATGGATCTGGACGAATACGAGAAAGCCGGCGACGATTTCACCGAGGCGATGCGGCTGGAACCGCGCTATGCCGATCCTTACATGATGCGCGGCATGGTGCACGAGCATTTCGGCCGATTCGATGAAGCCATTGCCGATTGGGAAGCGGCGGCCCGATATAACCCGGACCATGCCAGCCGCGCCGAGCAGATGATCAACGCCGCCAGGGAGAAGGCCGCGAAGAAATAGCGGAGGACATGTGCCGCGCCGATGGCGCCGGTTGCGCACACGGTTGGGCGGCCGCATCCGCGCGCATAATGCATGCCTGTATATCCGGGTATACAGGGCAGTCCGTGAAATGCAAAAAGCGGGATGCGAAATGCGAAATGCAGAAAGCAAAAAGCGGAATGCAAAATGCAGAATGAGGCAATGTGTTGGCCGATGGCGCTGGTTGGGGGTGATTGTGCGCTCGGTTGTGCAGCCGCATCCGCGCGCGCAACGCATCACTCATATCTCATAACGCAGGGCTGTATATCCGGGTATACAGGGCAGTTCGCGAAGCCGGAGAAGGAGCAGCTCATGTCGACAAGCAGTCAGGCACATGTTGCTCTCGATCTGTCCAGGCTGTCTCGTGTGGGATACATTGTTCGCGTAAGTGATGCTGTGGCGCATCCCGCGGTTCGGATGCTTACGATCTGGTAATCCAACCCGGAAAGCCAGAAAACTGGTGCTGCCTTGGTACGAACGTTGGCTCCGGTTTGGATGTTGTCATTGCAATTCCATGCTTCAAGGCCGCGCCACGACTTCCCAGTACGAGTACTCGTATGGGAATAAGTCAGAATCCTCGACTCGTGTGTGAATCAAACATCGATTGCGCACCAGTTCGATCATTGTGGCGGCTGATAGATCGTCCACTTCGTGGTCGATACCGTTCAATGATTGTTCGCCGTCGACGTTGAAGAAGTACCGCCCAGCAAGGCAGTAATCGCGACGATGCTCCGTACGCCACTGCGAGTTGCTGCCCCATCCGTGAGACATGTCATTGCATGGGCGATCGCGCCGCGCATACGTCCAATACAGTGTGCTTTGTTCGGCGACGTCTTTCAACACGAACGATGAACCACCCTCAACTACACACCCGGCGCGCGAGAACATCAGGTCACCAAGCATCAGGCCGGGCCACAGTTCGTCAACGATGCGGATTGGGGCGTCATCGGCTGCCGATTGAACCACCGATACGATTTCATGATGAAACGGATGAAAATCCGTCGCACGCGGCACATAAAATCCAAGTTGTTCGTGAAAATTTTGAAACTCGGCAACGGAAATTGTCGGGCCAACAAAAAGATCGCAGTTGAACCTGGCCTGCTGGAAGCCAAGAAGCAGGACAGAGGTAACTCGGAAAAGAGCGTACAACCTGCACAAATCATTGCCGTTTGCAGCACTCCAGCTGTTGTTGGTACGATATTGAAAGTCGCGAAACCAGCGACGTTCGTTTTCGTTGTCCACCAGCCATGGCGCAAGTACGTCCGAATAGATGCGGTTGCCATCGTACGCCAATAGCGCCTGGTGGAGTTGATAATATGGATACTGCGTGTGGTACATACTTCGGCGACAAACTCGAACTGACTTGCGGAGAGCGTGGTTGGCGAACGTGAACCAATTTCCACGATCCTTAATCGAATCGGCACACTGCCACGGGAACACGCGTGGTGTTCCCGTGGCGAATGACTTCGATGGGGCCGAGCCGCTACGGCTTCTCCGGTGGCGCCGGAGGAGCAGGGTGGGGCGGCGGTGCGGGCACCGACGCGGGCGCGGACACGGGCCTGTTGATGCCGGCGTTTACAAGGTTCGCCAGCAGCACATTCACCAGCGAATTACCACCATCGCTGCCGCCGGAGCCGCCGGCCACGATGTGCGGCACCAGCGGGATGCGGGCCTCGGCCAGCGCACGGCCAACCTCGATTACCGCGTAGTTGTTCTGCCCAACGGCGGCTGTCTTCAATCGGATCACCTCCGCTTCCGACGTACCAACCGCCGTGATCTTCCGCCCCTCGGCCTCGCCCACGGTCACCAGCACATTGGCGTCGGCCTGGGCGTTGATCGTCTTCGACTTCGCGTCGCCCTCGGCCTTCTTCACGGCGGCCTGTGCGTCGAAGTCCGCGATCTCCACCTTCCGCTGCGCGGTTACCACCTGTGGCTGGGTGTCGGCAATCGCCTGCGCCTGCGCCAGCTCCTTGCGTGTCACCTGCGCCAGCCGCTGCGTTTCAAACGTCACCTTCTCCTGCTCGGCCAGCTTGCGATCGGTAAGCGTCTTCATCAATTCCTCGGGCGGCACGATGTCGCCGATCAACGTGTCCACGGCGCTTACGTTATACTCGGCCAATGCCTCGCCGATGCGCTGCTTGGCGTCCTCCTGGCGCTCCTTGCGTGTCTTCAGGAAGTCGATCACGTCCGAGCCCTGCGCCGCGTTGCGGAAGTAGTTGCCGATCGTGGGCTCCAGCACCTGCGTTACCAGATTTGCCATGCTGCCGAACCGGGCGATCACCTTCGGGGCCTCGTTGCGCGGCACGTGGATGATCTGGCTGACATCCAGATTGAACTTGAAGCCGTCGGAGGATCGCACCGATATCGTGGAGAGCTTTTCGTCCAGCCTGTGCGACTCGGTTTTTCCCGTGGCCCAGTTCAGCACCACGTTTGCCGTGGGCACGCATTCCACCTTGTGCGTGTAGATGTTGATGGGGTACTTGCCGGGGTCCAGCGGATCAACCCACACACCCTTCATCCCGCGCTTTACCAGGTTGCCGTGCTTGAACGCATCGCCGGTCTGGTCCTCGCCGAACTCGCCTACGTAGGCGATCACCACGCCCGCGTTGGCGATGGGCACGGTGGTCATCTCGTGCACCTCAACGGTTGCGAACCGTGGGTTGATGAAATACCGCCCGGCCAGGATCACCTGCTCCTGCAAGCCCTTCAGCCCGCCGTTGTCCAGAAACGCCTGCCCGTCCTGGAACAGATTATGCCCGGCAATCTCGTGGCCGGCGATATCGCCGGTCGGGAGCGACTTTCCTTCCTTCGTCGTCACGATGCCCACCATGTTGTCCTGAATTTCCGTGACGGGCTCCTCCACGATCGAGAACAGCGCTGTGTTGATACGGTACGTTCCCGGCGGCACCACCGTGATCTGCGGGCCGCGCTCGCCGCCGTTCTCCAGAAACATCCGGGCGTTCTGGAACGCGTCGCACTCCACGCGTTTTGCCAGCACGCGTCCGTCGCCAAGGGGGATACCGTCGCGCGTTTCCACAACGCCCACGTATCCCTCGCGGATGGTCATGAACTTCTGGCGGGTGATGGTAAACTGCCACGGCCAGTACCCGAAGTACAGGCCCGGCGCCAGCGTATCGGCCTGGAACCCGGCCTCGCCGCGCAGGGCAATCAGCTTGCCGTCGGGCAGGGAACGGTTCGCGCCCCACAGCACGAACTTCTTGTTCACGATACCGATGCAGTCCTCGGGGATTACCGCGATCCCAAGCAGACGGAAGGTCCACTTATAGAACAGGATGAACAGTATCAGCGGTACGATCCACCAAAGGTAGGCGCCAAACTGCGTCAGCAAAATCTCCATCGAACATTCTCTCCGTATCGCCGGAATCGCCGGCGGGCTGTGTGTGTGTGCCCCAGCTTGCGCCTTGCAGGGGCCTGTAGCGGTGTGCTTCCCGGGCGTTCCGCGGCGTGTGGCGACGGCGCGCGCAGGGTAGTGGATGGGCCAAAGATAATACCGTCGGCATCATGGGCCGTGGGTGGAACTGGCGTGGTTGGCACTGGTGTAGCTGGCACGGGCGCCGGGCCTTCTTACAGCGCACAACGCGCACGATGCCAGGAGCAGGTCGCCAGGCCGAAGCGGTTCGCCCACACGGTCAATATCCCGGCAACCGGTATTCGATACGCCGCGAATGCGTGGTATGTGATAGATTCAAGGCGCCGCGCGGGGCCATAGTGGAGGCTCCGTGGTGCGCGATCACTTGCTTCAGGCAGCATATGCCGGCGTTGCGCAGCACACATATCGCCGTTCTGGTCCTTGTCGCCGTGGCTCTTGTGGCGGGCGGTCTGGTGCTGTTCCGCGAGCCCGACAAGCCGGATGCGCCGGGCTCCACGGCCGGCGCAATGGCGCCCTCGGGGGCGATCAATCCGGATGACACCACGTATCTGTGCTACATCATCGATCCCCGTGCCACGCCGGTGGAGATGTTCTGGCGCGACGATCGCGACCAGACAATCGGCAGCCTGGCGGGCCTGCGCGCCTTGACCCAGCGGCAGGGGCGCCGCCTGCGCTTCGCGATGAACGGAGGCATGTACCATCCCGATCGAAATCCCGTTGGGCTTTTCATCCAGAACCGTCGGGTGCTGCGACCGTTGGACACCACCAGCGGGCTTGGGAATTTCTACCTGAAGCCGAACGGCGTGTTCCTGATCCGTAGGGACCATACCGCCGCTGTTGTTGCCAGCGAGCGTTTTGTGTACACCAGCGATCTGCTGTACGCCACGCAGTCCGGCCCGATGCTGTTGGTTGACGGCGTACGCCACCCCGTGTTCGAGGAACCTTCCCAGCATCTCAACATCCGCAACGGTGTGGGCGTGCGGCCGGATGGTACGGTGGTGTTCGCCATCTCGCGTGTAAAAGTGAACCTGTATGCGTTCGCGGAATATTTCCGTCGCATGGGCTGCACCAATGCGCTGTATCTGGATGGGTTTGTCTCGCGGTGTTATTGCCCGGAAATGGGCTGCGAACAGCTCGACGGCAATTTCGGTGTGATGATCGGCATAACATGGTAACGCGGCACACGCCGTGAAAGGCCTGGCCGGTCGGAACCCTGGTCACGGCAGGGCGAGTACATCGCCCAACCATTGGCCGCCACTATCCCGCGCAATCACCAGGGCCGCCTGTGTATCGTCGGCAGATGCCAGCGGCTGCCCACCCGGCGCCCAGATCGCGCTGCGACCCGCCGCCGTGTATCCGCCGCTTGGCGCATTGTAGTTGGCCATCACAACCAGCATGTCGTGGCGCCGGGCGTAGTCGGCAAGCAGCGCCGTGTCGGGGGCATACCCTGTATCGGTGATGAACACGCCGGCAGCGTAGATGCCCGCATCGCGAGCCGCGTACAATGCCGGGTGTGATGCGTGTGTGATATCGGCACAGACCGCAACGCCAACGATATGTCGGGTATCGAGGCCCGCCACAACAAGCGGTGCGGCGCCCTCCGTGAAATACTCCTCCTCGCCAGGATGCAGGTGCATCTTGTGATACGCTGTGATCGCGCCATCGGCGCCAAGGACCACCGCGCCAATGGCCGGCTTCGGCGCATCAACGGCAAGCGGTGCGCCAAGGATGGCGGTGATGCCAAGCTCGCGTGCCAGCAGGGCAAGCGGTTGCAGGCGGAGGTCGTTTGCGGTGAATGCCAGCGATGCCGCCAGCCGGGGCTCGTAACCCGTCAGCGACAGTTCCGGGAACACCACCACATCCACACCGCGCGCTGCCGCGGCGCGCATCATGGCCGCGTGTGTTTCCGTGTTCGCGGCAACGTTGCCGGCAACCGCGCCAATCTGGGCGGCCGCGATGCTGAATTCCTTCATCGATGGTTTCCGTTTCCGTGCAAACGCCATCAGGCCAGTGTTTGCCGCCGATAATACACCACGGGCACGGTGCGTGCAACCGCATCGTGCCCGTGGCCGATCCATCTCCTTATGCTACGCCGGCTATTGCATTGGATAACAGGCGCAACCGCAACCGCCGCCGATGCAGATGAAGTAGTTCATCACCAGATACGGCGGCATGTTCTCGTGCGGCTGGCTGCCGCCAGTGTTGGCGATTGTACCTGTGTTCAGCGTCGAGCCGTCGCCTGTGGGGCGATAGAACACCGTTGTTGTGGGATCGCTCGATGCAGCCAGGTAGTTCCCGTTGGGTGTACCGATCGCACCCGATACGTTGGTGACGTTCACAAGGTGTGAATGCACGGGCATCTCGGCCAGCGTAAGCGTATGCACCGTTTCGCCGCCGGTATTTCCCGGCAGGAAGCCGCTGGAATCGTTGTCCACGATCACACGGCCCCGAAGATCAGGCAGCGCGAACGTTGTTATCCCGTCGCCGCCGTATGTAGTGCTCAACAGTTGATACAGATCGGGATAGTCGGCAATGTTCAACAACGCGCCATCACATGCGGCCCAACCGTGTGGTACAACGCTGAACGCGGCGGCGATTACTTCGCCAAGGAATGCAGTTCGCATAGTCTTGTGTTCCTTCTTTCGAACAATTGATGGATGTATGTATGGGGTAAACGGCACGGCGACGATATGGTGATTGTCGCCGATGCCATCGAACATTTATTCGGCTTACGGCCGTGCCGCCAAGCGCCGGCGCATGCGGTCAGCGCATACAGGCGATACGCCGTGCGGTCAATCTGAAACGGGGGATAGGGGAGGTGTGGGGGCGCGTCGCAACATACAGGTTTAGGGTGATTAGTGGTGCAGTCTTCCGGTGATAGTGGTAGCGGTCAAACCTCTGCGCCTGCTGGTGTGCTTCCGTTGTTCATCTGCGCCCGCGCCAGGCTTGCATGGTAAACACCGGCGTTGTAGAATTGCGGCCCGATTTTTCAGCCACCAACTACCTGGAGGTTTGCCATGGCAACAACACGGAACAACACAGCGCGCTGCTTTTAGCGAGGAGCCGGAGTTCGAGCAGTTCGACGACATGCCGTCCTTTCGAGATCACCAGCAAGCGGCGCAAGGGATATCCCTCGGAGACGAACGTGAAGAAGGGTGTGAGGGTGGTGCATGGTCATAAGGAGCTCCTCGAGAAGCTCGGCCGGCGCGATCCCTGCCCGTGCGGCTCGGCGCGCGCGTTCAAGAACTGCTGCATGAAGCGCGGCCGTTACGACGGCGCGCTCCGAGGGCATTTCTTTCAGGGAGAAGGACTGATGCACAGGGCCGGTGTACTTCATGGTGCGCCGGCCCTGTGATGTTTGCGCAATCGAGGTCGGTTGCGCATGACATGGGGAAACGCCGCCGGCTCATGCGGCGTGTTTCGGCATGTCGTGCCAGGGCCCGCTGGGGCCTCCGTGGCCGGTGTTCCATCGATCTATCCCCGGAGCCCCCATCCCGATACCCCCCCCCCCCGGTACCCCAACATGTACTGTCATGGCATGGGGGACTCGCCGATATTCGATTCGGTCACAGTGCATTGGCGGCAAGCCGCCGTGCAACATTGCGCTACCACTGCCCACCGGCGGTACTGCTATCGGTGTGATCCTGGTGTTGCATCCGGTGCGGGGCTTTCCGATCTGCCCGGCAAAGCGGGACGTATCGCCCCGCCTTGCGCGCATCCTTGGTGAATGCGTGCAAGGTTGTGCCGGGCGCGGCATCCAAAACAACACCTTCCTTCCATATCAGCCTTTGAAATCTGGAGGTCAACAATGAGACACGGCATATCATGCTGGCGTGCGCTGCAGGGAGTGCTTGCGGCCGCGGCGATGGTGACAGTGCTCGGGGCTCCCGAGGCGTCGGCGCAGCGTTTTCAGTTTGCATACGGCAGTCCAACATGCGTCGAGAGCGGTCTGCACGGCGTAAAGCAGCTTGCCGGCGGCGGGTACGTCGCTGTGGGCGAATCGTTCCAGCAGCCAGGCGCCGTCTGCGGTACCTCGGATGCATACGTGGCGGTAACAAACGCGGCCGGCGCGCAGGTATGGTCCATTACGTACCAGATGGGCGTTAACTCGCGCGCCACCGACGTGCTGGAGCTTGCCAACGGCGATCTGATCGTCTGCGGCTACGGCACCATCGGCCAATCGACGTGCCATCCGGGCGTTTCCAACGACATCTTCATCCTGCATCTGGCCCCGAACGGAGGGGTAGTCAACTGGAGCACGTACGGCGGTGCCAATACGGACGAAGAGGCATGGAAGATCATCGCGGCGACCGTTGGCGACAACATCACCACCTTCGCTGGTGACTATGTGGTGGCTGGTTCCAGCACCAATCAGAACACGCCCGGTAATCGTGGCGGATATCTGTTGCGCGTGAATGCCGGCCTGGGCTTCATATGGGATCATCAGTACGGCACGGCCAACAATGACGACTACTTCTACGGTCTGGACGAAGTGCCGGCCAACCAGGCAGGCGCCGGCGATATCGTTGCCGTTGGTGGCACCACAACGCCGCCGGCGATCGGCACCGACGTGTTTGTTGCCCGCGTGAACGGCAACAACGGCAACATCGGTTTGCCGCCGCAGAATCAGTCGTGGACGGATTTCCCGAACCCCATCGCCGGCGGCGTGGATGAGGGGCGTTCGGTGATCGTGCTGCGTAACGGCCCCAATGCCGGCGACATCGTGATCGCCGGGTTTACCACGGGCGCACCGATGCCCAGCACCAGCGACGAGGCGTTTGTGCTGGAGCTTGGCCCCGACCCCTGCAATCAGATTGCCAACGTGTTCTTCGGCGACAACGGCCCGCTGCCGGATCGCGCCTACGATCTGGTTGAGGATGCCAACCCGACGATTGCGATCGGCGATGTGATGGTGACGGGCTTTACCAACATTCCCGGCGGCTTCGGCCAGGAGGACGTGTTCCTGCAGCGTGTGGGCACCGGCCCCGGCATGGCGCTTGTTGGGCCGGCCGGCGTGTATGGTGGAGTGGGCAACGATGAAGGTTGGTCGGTTGGGAACGCCGTGAACAATAATCCGCTGCAGGGTGAAACCCCCGGATACATTGCCAACGGCTTCACCGCAAGCAACAACCTGATCGGCGCTGCCGATCCGCAGCAACTGTATCTGATCAAGACCGATGTTGGGCTCGGCAGTCTTTGCAACAACGTGCTGATTCCCATGCCGGCCGGCGTGGCGCCAAATGCAACGCTGTGCGGCTCGGCGCTGGGGCCAAGGATCGGTTTGCAGTGCAAGCCCAACATCAGCAAGCTGCCGTGGCAGTGGGGCAACCAGCTCTGTTATGCGTTCCCGCAGGCACACCAGGGCGGCGGCAACGGTAACGACGGTACTGCCGGCATCGACGACGCGGCCACCATCACCTTCAACGAAGGCCGTATGACATCGTATCCCAACCCGCTTCGCAGCGGCGACGTGCTGAACCTTCGGTTCGAGCTGTCCGCCGCCGCAACGGCGAACATAACGGTGAGCGATATCGCTGGCCGCGAAACATACAGGAATCAGATCGCGATGGGGAAGGGAACCGAACTGGTGCCCGTGAGCACCGAGCGGTGGACCGCCGGCACATACCTGGTGCGCGTGACGGTGGGCACCGTCACCACCACGTCGCATGTGGCGGTGATGCCCAAGTAGCGGCCGCGTTTCGCGGCCGGTAGAATGGTTTTACAACCAAGATGCCGTGATGCCAACGTAGCGACCGCGTTTCGCGGCCGGTTGATTGGTGCCACATCCACGTTGAACAGCCAGGCCCGTGTGTGCGTTATGCATACACGGGCCTGATTGCATGTAGTCTGTTGAAGAATCGGGCTGCCATCTCGGCCAACACAGAGTTCGTGGAGCTGCCAGGTGCATCCACGGCGTTGTTGCATGGATGCGGGCATTCGCTGAACAAAGCAACGCAAAGCTCTTGTGGTACCAGGCTGCGCGCGCGGCAGCAGCGCTGCGCCCAGGTGTATGCCAATTGCGGCAGCGGAGGCATATTCAGGCGACATATGGATGAAACATATCAAGCATGGATGGCGAACGCGTGGCTAACAACACCGATATAACAGGAAGGCAGCCGGCAATGAACAAAATTGCGAGGGTAACAGCTCTGTTCTGGGTTATGAAGATTGCGGCGACAACGCTTGGCGAAACCGCCGGTGACCTGCTTTCGATGACGCTCAGCGTTGGTTACGCGCTCAGCTCGGCAATTCTGCTTGGCATGTTTCTCATTGCGTTCATCGCGCAGTTGAAGGCAAAGCGATACCATCCCGCTCTCTACTGGACAGTGATACTGGCGACAAGCACGGCGGGCACCACCATCTCGGATTTGATGGACCGCACGCTCGGGCTTGGATACGCGAACGGTTCGTTGATCCTGATCGTGTGCCTGGCGGTCGTGCTGGTAACGTGGCGCCTGACGGAAAAGACGTTGTCTGTGGACAGCATTCAATCGACACGTGCCGAGGTATTCTACTGGGCGGCGATTCTGTTCTCCAATACGCTGGGCACCGCGATGGGCGATTTTCTGGCCGATGATTCCGGCCTGGGATTTCTGGGCGGCGCAGCGCTTATCGGCGGGTTGCTGGCTCTGATATTGTTGGCAACGTATTTCACCCACATAAGCCGAGTGCTCCTGTTCTGGATTGCCTTCGTGCTCACCCGGCCGTTTGGCGCAACCTTCGGTGATCTGCTCACCAAGCCAACCGAAAAAGGTGGGCTGGGGTTTGGGACGGTTGGCGCATCGGTATTCTTTTTGGTGGTGTTGATTGGCCTGGTGGTGTATACAGGCCGGGTGGATAAACGCTACGCAAACACGGGGGCGGTGACCGGCTGATTTCGCGGTAAGGGTCCGTGGCTGTGGGCAACGGGTATTTCGCGGCCACGTTCGAAACGTGATATGCCGGGAACGCAAGGTTCGCTCCATCTGGCCCAGCCTGACGGAGCGAACCCGGTTTCCGTACGTTCGGTTACCGCGCCACAACCAGACGGGATGTGGATACGCGGCCATTGGATTCCACCGAGACGATGTACACGCCCGACGCCAGGCCGCCCAGCGGAAGCTGAACGGTGTGTTGCCCAGGCTCAAGCTCCACGGTGATCGGATCGATCGCGGGCTGGCCCAGGCCGTCGATCACGGATACCACGGCCCGCCCACCATCGGGAATCGCGACATCCACGGCCGCATTGTCGCGCGCGGGATTCGGCCGCACGGTTTGGATCATCTCCGAGCGTGTATTGCCATCGGTCATCGATGCTGGCTTCGGGTAGTTCTTCGCGTCGATGATGACAAATCCCTGATCGGCTGTGCCCACCCAGATTGTCGAATCCGGGCCAACCGCCAGGCTTGTAATCTTATCCGAAGGCAGCCCTGTGTTGGCATTGGTAATGCGCACGTCGTTTGTGCCATCATGGCGCGTGAGCCCCATGATCTGGTCGCCCAGCCACATCACCCCGAACTGATCGAACGCAATGCGATGCGGGCGATAACCGGGGAAGTGGTTATCGGAACTGTAATAGGTCTGCACATGCCTGGCGGGGTCCATGCTCGAAATCCCCTTTTCGGCGGCCATCCAGACGGTGTTGTTGCGGTCAACGGCGACATCGCGAATGTCGCCGGTTGGCGCGATCTGCCAGAATCCCGGCTGGAACTCCGTCCAGTACACGCCATCGAACGAACGCAGCGGGATTCCTGTTCTGGCGCCGATCCACATGGTGCCGTTGTGGCCTGCTGCCAGGATATAGGGATCCTCGGTTGGGTATGCAGTCCACGACGTTCCGTCGTACTTGTAGAGTGCGGTAAGCGAAGCCACCCAGACACTGCCGGCGCTGTCGACCACGATGGGGGCCGTTGTGGGGCTGACTTGCATATCGCGGGGGTTCTCCGACGATGACCAGCGGCCGTTCTTGTAACGCATCACACGGATCCCCACGCCAAATCCTCGATCGTCCACGCCGACCATCCAGATCGAATTGTCGTTGCCAACCGCCATGCCCAGGATAAAGCCGGGCATGATGTGGAACGCCGTATCGCTGCAGGGCGCGGCCCAGTTTATCCCATCGTACGTAACAACGCCGTCCGGCGTAAGCACCCAGCCCATGCCGTTGTGGTCCACCACGATCTTCGCGATACCATTCGATGGCAACGGCGAATTCTCCATCGTGAATGCGCGAAACGGGGTCTTGCGTTGCAGCACGATCATGGTCGTGTCGTACGATACGGCGGGTCCGTTATGTGCCTTTACCACGATGCGATGCAGTCCGTTGGCAACGCTGGCATCGAACTCGACCTTCACGGAACCCTGATCCGTGTACGGGTGGTTGATAAGGCCGGGTGAGACTGTCAGCAGGTTGTCGGGAATCGTGGGAGATGACACCGTCAGATAGACGCTTGCGGTAAATCCCGATATGGCGCTGGTTTGTACGGTGAGGTACACTGCCTCGCCGGCGGAGCGGGTGAACGACGGGGTTACCGAAACCGAGATGAGCTGTGCGGAGAGCCTACCGGCCGCAAGGAGCGTTATGGCGGAACAAAGTACGGCCCGGAATGTGCGTGTCATGTGATGTCTTCCTGCTCTGGTGAGGTAGGATGGTTCGCAAACCCATCGGTGCGCCGGCCGGTGGGCGTGCCCAGGCTCGTAACCCGGGCTTCATCGACAAAGACACTTTGCAATGGCAAGTGTTACACACGCGACCGTGCGGGCCGCGTAATCGCTGGGCTGCGGATCAGTGCCCGTACAGCTCCTTGCGGATCGCCATCAGCATCTTCTCCATCTTGAAAATGGGCGCATTGCGGGCGGATACGTTGTGGGTGATTGTACCGGTGCTGCTCTTCAGGGCCTCGGCTGCGCCGGGGTTCTGGAGGATCTTCTGCCGCACTGCTTCACGGATAAGTCCCTCGTGTTCGGCGCTGCCAACCGCGATTGTCAATCCCGCAATCTCGAAGTGGCTTGCGCGTTTGCCGCGGCCCGCGTTCTTGGCGGCCAGCCCAGCCAGGCCGAACACGTAGGCGCGCCGATCGCCCTTCGATTTCAGCCCCTGCCAGAATCCCTCAACCGAGCGGCAATGGAACTGCTCGCCGTTGATCGTAATGGTGAAGGGTGTCTCGGCCAGGTTGAAGAGGATGCGTTCGACCGGGTTGCCGGATCGGTAGCTGATGTTCATGGATATGATGTCGGCTGTTGATGAGGCCGCAAATGTACGATGCCGAAACAAGTGAGCGATCTTCCTTGGTGCGGTTCCTCACCGAAGGAGCAGGACAGGCTTCTCGGTTATCGTGCTTCGTTGCCCTGTGTGAGTTACGCTTGTCCATTTCGGGGCGTCTGGTTCCTCTTATCATCACCCGCCCATCCATATTCCAACCCCAATAATTCAATGGAGCGATTGACCATGAACACATCGAACCGCAGGCTTTCGATGGCAATGATCGCGGTGGCGATGGCCGCATTTGTTGTGCTGGTAGCCGCCACTTCGGCGCAAGCGCAGCTTACCGTCACCAACAACTCGGGATGTGACGTTCTGCTTACGCTGGTTGATGCCGGCGGTAACCTCTCCGGGCCATATCTGGTTCCTTCAGGCGTGGCGACGGTGATACCCACACCGCCGGGCTACGACCCGGTGGCAGTGGAGGATATCAACGGCCGTACCCGCAACTTCGTCGGCAAGGGTGGATGTACAGGCTGCATTCCTCTGCCAGCGCAGGGTGGTGCCAGCGATGTCTGCTGCGTGAACGTCTGCCATCCGCCCGGGACGGATGTGATAACCATCACGGCATGCAGCCCATGTTAGTTGGGGCGTTGCCGAAAAGCCACGGGGTGTAGCAGCCGGTGTAGCAATATGCGGGCGGGAGAGTCAGATCTTCCGCCCGTGTTTCTTTTGGCCTGTCCCGGTCGCATTACCCGAATGTGCTGCCCGATCCTTGAAGTGGCGAGCACCGTATACCCGCTGCCCGCACGAAATGCAGGGTACACAAAGATGTACTCGCCACCGTGAGCAATAACAGATAAGTTCGTGCTGGTTCAACCTCCCCCCTCGCCCAACGCCCCAGAACATTCAAGAATTCGGAACCACGAATTTTCGCCTCGGCGTCGCCGGTGCGGCTGCTACTTCTTTGCCGTGCCATTTCGTGATGCGTGGTGATCAACGAAGCCGAATCCGGCTTGTTCCGAAGGCGACGAGCTGCAATGCTTGAGTATGCCGGCATCGCGTGCTCGACTCAGTTACTCTTCAAAAAAGATATTCGTGATCGTTCGAACTGTCAATGCTGGAATGGCCACTGGTTATTGACATAACTTATGCACATAAACAACAGGATAAACGCTATGAAAATGCATGCGTATTGGTTTGCTGGCGCGGCGTCTGTAGCAGTAGCGGCAGCAATTGCCGTCGGCTGCAACGATACCGAGACGGCGCCATCAAATCTTCTTTCGGCGAAGGGCGCCGGAAGCGTTCAACATACCTCCGGCAAGAGTCTTCTTGGGCTGCAAGCCGTCGGGGACTCGGTGCCGGGGGGTGATACAACGGTAATTGATCCGTTCCCTGACGGATTGGAAGGCACCGAGGAACCCTGTGCCGAATGTATCGGCGGCGATCCGCCCGCCGAAATTGAGGTGCACATAGTTTCCGAACTACTGAAGTCGACAAAAATGAAGCTCACACACATCGCTACCGGCGACGACAAGTCCCGCTACGAGACTGTGTATCACTTCCCTGATGGCCCGCTGAAGAGCAAGAAGTACAAGCTGATCTTCGAGCATGTCAAGGAAGGCGAGAACAAGTCCAAATATCGCCGCATCACAACAATCCCGATCACCGAGGCAGTTGGCGGGATTGAGTAAATATCGACGATGACTACACAGGCCGGTGCGGATTTTAGGACATTTTTCGCTCCGGCCTGCGTAACCCATGATTGCCCCAAGTTGTCACAAT
Organism: uncultured bacterium; assembly: GCA_966128725.1. Lineage (GTDB taxonomy): Bacteria > Bacteroidota > Ignavibacteria > OLB7 > OLB7 > JAFDZV01. The sequence continues at coordinate 17,682 of CBHYLN010000046.1, forward strand.
CGGAATTGCACCATGTTTGATTTCGTCAGCAATATTCTAGCCGGCATTCGTCGTATGGTTTTACCCGTGCGGCGCCGCCCGTTACTGGCTTGGCAGTTGCTGGCCGGGATGGCCGTGCTGGCCTGCGCTAATGCCGGTTGTGGTCGGCAGCCTGATGAGCGGTCATCATCGTCCGTTCAGTTGAACGCAGCGTTTGTTGACGGGCTGTACACATCACTCGATTTCAAATCACCGCGACGTGTTTTCGAGACCGTATTTGCCAGCTTGGGTGACAACCCGATTGTGTATCCGTCGGAAGGGTGTTATTACTTCAAGATGGCGATGAATGGCCAGTACGTAGGGGGGACCATCTCGTTTCCTGTTGAGGCGCGAGATACCGGCTTCGCCACATTCAATTTCGTTACCATCAGCGAGGACAAGTTTGAATCGCCCGATATGCATGGCCCATCCGGCGCGTTGCGATTGGATACGATGGACGGATGCAGCGTAACCCAATCCGGTCGGGATCGGTACGATGTTTCCTATCAGGGGCGAACCGTGCACTTCCGGATGTACATGGGTGATACAATACCACCGGCTCCGGGACAGTTGCTGGCCGAGGAGGAATATGTTGGCCCATCGTTCGATGAATCCGGGCTGAGATTCTACCTGTTGTTCAATCGCCGCGTTGAACGCCTGTACTGGATGTTGAACGAGAGTGGTTTTGTGCCGGAGCAGTTCCGGACCATTGATACAGGTGTTGTTCTGGGCGGACGTACGGGATTTGTGTTCTACAGCGATACGGCCCGCGAACGGAAAATCCTCATCGGGGTTGATTCCGCCAATGCCGCGCAGAACAATTGGTACGATGGGCCGTTCGATGAACTGCCGGACAGCTACATACAACGCGGCACGGTGCGTATCAAGCAGTACCTGGTGCGGCACTATGGGCTGGACTCCAACACGATCGACCGCTATGGCCGATTCAAGCGTTCGCGTGGGATCCGTGTGCCGGTTGCCCCATACCATGACTACGGCAATCTCCGCGAGTTCACGTATCTCCGGCAGTTGAGGGCCGATCACTCCGATCCATCGACGTTCCTTGCCAGGGTCACGGGGCGATGGCCACGGCAGCCCCAACCACCCGGGGGCCTGCCGAACGAATCACGCGCGGAGGCGAGGCCATGAACAGAGCGCTACTGGCAGCCATTGTGCTGATACCCGCTATTGTGTGTGGGGCGTTTCTGACTCAGCTTGTTGAGATCCCCGGGCTTGGGCGCGGCAGCCACACACAGCGCGCCCCATATCTGGTTACCAACGAGGCCTATATCGATGGGCTCTACACCGAGCTGAACCTGAAGGATCCAATCGAGGTGTTCGGATACTTCTTCGCGCGCCTGCCAAAGACGGTGAATGTCTACCCGTCGGAAAACTACTGCTACTTCGTGTTCACCGCCGCCGGAAGGCAGGTTGTTGGGTCGCTGACACTGTATCCCGCCGAGCGCGACAAGGGCGTTGTGGGTTTCGGATATGTGGCCAAGATCGACGACAAGCGTCGTCAGAAATTCTTTCCCATGAAGGGGGGCAGCCACGATTTCGGCCCAAGTGATGGTCTGGCGCTGAAACGGCTCGACGATTGGCACTACGAGGCGGCCTATCAGGGGCGGACCGTGGTGTTTGCGTTATACAATGACAGCGCGTTCCGCAGGACGTCCACACGTTTGATGGCATCCGAAACGGTTGTTGGGCCAAGCTTCGATGAATCCGGGCTTCGCTTCCTGCTGGTGTTCAACAACGCGTCAAAAGCGCTGTACTGGATCCTGAACGAGGACGGGTTTGTTCCCGAGGCGTTTGAGAGATATACGGACGATATTGTCGTTGGGGCACGCACGCGATACGCGTTCTTTCAGGACACCGTGTTGGGGCGCAAGGTGATGATTGGTGTGGACGGATTCAACGTGTTGCAAAACAACTGGTACGATGGGCCATTCGATCAAATGCCGGATAACCAGGTTCTTGCCGGCGGTGTCCACGTGAAGCGGTATCTGTTGGCAGCCTACCGTCTGGAGGAGGACATGATCGACAGTCTTGGCCAGTACGAACATTCACACGGCTCGATGCGATTGCCCGTGGCCTCGTACATGGTGTATTTCAATCGCAGGCAGCTCCTGTTCGCCGACTCCTGCGCCGCGCACATCCGGTCGCGTGATTCGTTATACGCGGTGATCACGGAGCAGAAGTACGATGTGCCCCGGAAGTACGATTACTGAGCCGCCAACCACGATCCCGGAACGCGGGGCCAGAGCCGCTTCCAAGGGATCACATTGACTTCCCGGCACGCTCCACAACCGATACTCGACACAATTCGTCGGCGCCAATGTCCAATTTCGTGCCGGATATCTCTCTATGTCAGTGCGAAGCAATCATGTGATGAGCCATGATGTCGTTTGCCGATCGAATTTCCCGGCAGCTCCTGTCGGTAGGCGCACGGCGTTATCACTCCCAGTTCATTTCACATCAGGAGTCACGTCTATGACAACTTCGAGCCTTCGAATCAGTCCAGCAGCTCTTATTGCCGCGTTTGTGTTGTTCCTTGCGATGTCGGGCGTTGGTCTCGCGCAGGTGCTGTGCCCGGCGGTGAAGGTCAACAACCAGACCAACTGCACGATCAACCTTTGCCTGTACGACAGCCTGGCCGGTGTGGTAACCTGCCACATGATCCCCGCAGGCGCGCCGAACACACCATTTCCCTTCCCGGCAGGATTTGTGCCAACCGGCGTGCAGACCGCATCGGGCAACCACTACGCATTCCCCGCGCAGCCTCCCAGCCCGGCCTGCACCCCCTGTATCAATCTGGGGCCGCTTGGCGCTGTCTGTTGCGCCACCGTGTGCTACGATCAGACAACCTGCCGTATCCTGATATCGAACTGCGCCTCGCCGTGTCTGCCATAACCTGGTGATCCGGTCGGCGCGGTAGTTCGAACTGCATAACCGCATGCAGCGGCGAAGCCCGTGACGTTTTCGTTGCGGGCTTCGTGCTGTTGTGATATGGCGCTGCAACAATGCCGTGTATGGCTATTCCCATGCCTGGAAGATCACTACAGCGAAAATTCATATGCCGGAAGTATTTGGCATGCCAAATCCGAGAGGCACGGTGAGGTTAACGGGAACAGGAAGAGCTGTTGCCGCGTGTTGAGATAACAAAAGATGTTTTGAAAATTCACCCCACATTTAGCGCTCGCGATGTGATTTACTTGGGTAATAGTGCAAAACAACGTGAATCGAGAGCAACAGAAGCATAATTTCGAATATTTATCATGATAAATAATTCTCATGAATGAACTATCTTGAATCACCCCCGCACAACATCATACCCAACCAGGAGTTTCGGATGACGACGAAAACAATCGGCGCCATGCTGGCCGTTGTGGCCTGTGGCGCTACGTTGACGCTTGTGAGCTGCGAGAGCGAAAATGCCGCCCCCACGAGCAATACCCCTGCCGTAAACGGTGGAGGGAAATCCCCCAGGGTTCTTTCCACATGCGCGAACCTGTTCGGCGGAATTGAGAATTGCACAATCGGCACTTCGGATCTTGTTGCCGACCCAGCCGCCGGCACGGTGACGGTGACGGGCTTCGATACCGATGGCAAGGACGGCGTTTCCGGTGCTTTCGCCGATGCGGACGAATGGTCGCAGCATGCGGTGGCGGACTTCGGTACGCGCACCGGTGCAAGCCTTCATCTGGCGGCGATAACGGATGGGCAGGCGGTCAGCACTCTGGATATCGACCGGGTGAATACCACGACGTTCAACTACACACCAACCTTTACTGCTGGCAACGGTGGTAATTCCAGTTTCCACGTGCATGTGTTCAGCAATGGTGTGCTGGTTGGAGGCGAGGAGAGCATTCCTCCGGGGACGCCGGTGGCGGTTATTGTGGGCGGTGGTGACCCCGACCGCGATGGCGGCGACCGGCGGAGGAAGTTCAAGCCGCATACCGCACGACAGGCAAACCCGAACAATCCCTGGCAGGCATTGGGGGCGTGCCAATGGGGCGATGCCATGACGCGAGCCGGCGCAACGTTTTCGGTACATCTTCCCAACGGAGCAACGCTGGTAGGCGATGAAGTGCTCTTTACCGAACGGGTTGAAGCCGGCCAGGCGGTGTACAACAACTTCCAACGGGTTGACGTGACGGGAAATCTTGATTCGTACACGATACAGGACGAATCGTCGGTGCCGGTGGAATAGGCGGTATACGATCTTGTGGGGCGGGCTTAACAATATCAGCACAGCACCCTCGCGATTGTGCGGCGGCTCGCCGGTGCGTGTCATCCATCGATGATGTTGCTCCGGCGAGCGCGGCGCCGCAATGACATGCTGCTCGTTCGTGCGGCGTGTTGGCAGGCGCGGGCACCATCCACAGGGTGTTTGTTATAGGAGCGCAGGCGGTGACTGGCTTGAGGTACGGCCCCGAGAATTGTTTTCCCCATGGGTTATATTGGGCTCCCCCCGCACAACATCATACCCAATCAGGAGTTTCGGATGAGGACGAAAACAATCGGCGTCATGCTGGCTGTTGTGGCCTGTGGTGCTACGTTGACGCTCGTGAGCTGTGAGAACGAAAGTGCTGCCCCCACGAGCAATACCCCTGCCGTCGGCGGTGGAGGGAAGTCCCCGCGGGTTCTTTCCACATGCGCGAACCTGTTCAGCGGAATTGAGAATTGCACAATCGGCACTTCGGATCTTGTTGCCGACCCAGCCGCCGGCACGGTGACGGTGACGGGCTTCGATACCGATGGCAAGGACGGCGTTTCCGGTGCTTTCGCCGATGCGGACGAATGGTCGCAGCATGCGGTGGCGGACTTTGGTGAACGGGCGGGCGCAAGCCTTCATCTGGCGGCGATAACGGATGGGCAGGCGGTCAGCACGCTGGATATCGACCGTGTGAATGCCACGACGTTCAACTACACACCAACCTTTACCGCTGGCAACGGTGGTAATTCCAGTTTCCACGTGCATGTGTTCAGCAATGGTGTGTTGGTTGGTGGGCTGGAAGACAATCCACCAGGGACGCCGGTTTCAATTGTTGTGTCTGGCGATGATGACCGCGACGGCGGGGGGCATCGGAGAAAGTTCAGGCCACATACCGCGCGGCAGGCAAACCCGAACAATCCCTGGCAGGCATTGGGGGCGTGCCAGTGGGTCGAGGCTGCCTCCAAGGCTGGCGTCACATTCACGGTGAGTCTCCCGAAGGGAGCAACATTGGTTGGAGACGAGATCCTTTTTACCGAAGAAGTGGCTGAGGGCCATGCGGTATATACCAACTTCCAACGTGTTGACGTGACGGGGAATCTTGATTCGTATACGATACATGACGAATCGTCGGTGCCGGTGGAATAGTTGGCGTAATGTTTCAAGGGTGTTGCTGAATTTACTGAGCAGGCATCCCGGGATTGACATGCGGGGCGTCAGGGATCCTTCAACCAACGAATCGCCTGCCGTCCCGCTGCAACCCGACGGTGTCAACGCAACAATGCGTGGCCAATTGCACGCCATCTCCCCGGGAGTATTCATGCGCATTATTCTCAGTGTCGTTGTTGTTGTTGCCTTGATAACGGGTGGGCTGTGGTATGCCTCGGAATATTCGGGGCACTCGGCTGAATCGGTGCTGGGTTCGGATGAACTTGGATTTCAGCCGGTTGCCATCGACCCACTTTCCGGCGGGGGCACCAGCATCCGCGACACCGGGCGCAATTCCTACGGGCGGTCGCCAGCCAACCTCACGGCGTTCGATACGCGCTGGCCTGTATTTGTTGAGGGGAAGACGGTGTTTGAGCGGAACTGGGGTACGCCGCGCGGCGGCCGAGCACTGTTGGGGCCGATGTTCAACGCAACGGCATGCAGCCAGTGCCATCGCCGCGATGGCCGAAGCCAGCCGCCGCTGCAACAGGGGGAGATTCCAGAGGGGCTGGCCTTCCGGCTGAGCGCCGGTGATAGCGGGCGGTCCCAATCGCCCGACCCGCTGTACGGCGAGCAGCTTGATTATTACGGTGCCAATGGTGCGCCCGGCGAGGGGAGTGTTGTCATCACTGATATTCCAGTCAACGGATCCTTCGCCGATGGAAGCGCATATATGCTTCAGCGCCCGATCTATCACTTCGCCAATCTTGCACACGGGCCGATGGGCCGTGATACCCGGGTATCGCCGCGAGTGGCCCCGGCGAACTTCGGGTTGGGCCTGCTGGAGATGATCCCCGAGCACGAAATTCAGGCCCTGGCCGATCCCGGCGACGCAGACAGAGACGGCATCTCCGGCCGTCCCAATTATGTGTACGATTATCGGCTGCGGCGCATGGCCCTGGGGCGCTTTGGCTGGAAGGCCAACCAGCCGACGCTGGAGCAGCAGATCCTGAAGGCGTTCAGTCTGGACATAGGAATTACCTCGACAATGTTTCCCGGTGACAGTGCCGCCGTGCAAGCAGGGCGTGGCGCAGGCCCGGAGCTGAGCGATACGGAGCGCGCGAGCATTCTGTTCTACATGAAACTCCTTGCCGTGCCCAGGCAGCGCGATCCGCGGGACCTCTCCGTGTTGCGGGGCGCGGCGATTTTCCGTGGCATCGGCTGTGCTGGCTGCCACGCCACCAGCTTCACCACCGGCGATGACCCTGCTTTCCCCGAGCTTTCGCGACAGACGATTCATCCCTACACCGATCTTCTGCTTCACGACATGGGCGAGGCCCTGGCCGACGACCGCCCGGACGGGCGCGCCGACGGGCGGGAGTGGCGCACGCCGCCGCTGTGGGGGATAGGGCTGTTGAAGGCGGTAAGCGGCCACACGCGCCTTCTGCACGACGGGCGGGCGCGGAACATCGAGGAGGCAATCCTGTGGCACGCCGGCGAGGCGACTGCTTCGCAAACCCTGTATCGCCGGCTGCCGCGCACCGAACGCAGCGCGCTGCTGGCGTTTCTGGGTTCGTTGTGAGCAGGAGGGGGTGTACCACGTGCATGCGCCGTTGCGATGTACGGTGCAACGCCATGGAGATCGCGAAAGGAGATTCCGCGCCAATTGTTTGGTCGAAAATTTGGCTCACCATGCATCGCCGACCATACGTGCCGTACACCGCCACAACGAGGATTACCCCGGCTCATCTTTTTTTTGTGGAACCAAACGATGGTTGGTGCCTCCAATGGCCAAGCCAGCGAATCCGTTTGTGAACCTTTCGTGCCTGGCACATCATCCCGCGAATGTCCTGAAGGCGTTGCCATCGGCTCCTGATGCGCATGCTGTCCCCCGTAACTGCAAATCGATGCGGACCGCAAATGAAAGTTCAGCGAATCATGAATCTGCTTCTCGCTGCCGTTGTGCTGGCCCTGGCCGTTGTATCCACCGAAGCACACGAGCTTGGTCATGACGGGATCTGGCATGCTCGGCGTTGGACCTTGCGCCACGGTACGTTCATGGCATCCTTCATGGCCATGCATGGTGCTTCGGTTATCCTCGAGTTACGTGATGGCCGTGTGCGGGCGATTCCGCTTGCCGAGCTTGGCCCATCAGATGTGGAATTTGTTGCGCGGCGCATGGATGCTCTTGCGCGACTGAACGGCGTGCGGCCGCCTGGCATGGCGCCGGAGCAGCATGAACCACACGCGGTGGCGGGTATTCCCACGGCCGAACCCGGTGCGCCTGCGGTGCATTCGGTTGCCGGGCCGGCGCCACATGCGCCAGCCGTCTCCGTGGCTGGTTTTGCGACGGTTGCATTTGCAATGCTGATGATGTTCGCCTTACGTGCGTTCGTGAACCGGCGGCCCTCGGTGGCACCGCCGTCGCTCACCGTGTTCCCTGCCTCGGTGGTGCTTGTAGTGTGCCTGGTTGCCGTGTGCGCGGGTGTTCCGAATGCTCCGTTCCTTGTTGCGCCCACCGATCCGGCGACCATCGATTCAACGTTCGCGCCGTTCAAGCCACGCGTGGCTACCAGATGGGACTCCACGTATTTCTACGTCGAGTCCGACGGAATGCCAACGGGGTTCCCACCGATGGTCGGGATTACCGCATGGCAGCAGCAGGTGCCGATTCCGCAGGCCTATACAGGCGCCAATGCCTGGAGCATTCCGCTCAAGCCGGTTATCGCGGCTGCGCCGATCTCGACCGATACCGCGCTTTTCACCGGTGGGGTTGGGCTGGCGGTAAATGGCATCCCGGTTTTCAACGCGAAGAACAATCGCGGCGAGGATTCCTATGCCATCGGGGAACTGGACACATGGGGTGGCCATTGCGGGCGGGCCGATGACTATCACTACCATATCGCGCCGCTTCATCTGCAGTCGGTTGTCGGGACCACGCGGCCGATTGCGTGGGGATTGGATGGGTTTCCCGTGTACGGTGCGCTGGAGCCGGATGGCACGCCAATGCAGACGCTGGACGCCGCGCATGGCCATCCGTGGGCAGGAGGGTATCACTATCACGGAACGATGACATACCCCTACATGATAGGAGCGATGCGCGGTGAGGTGCGTGTTGAGAACGACCAGATCGTTCCACAGCCTCGTGCGCGCGGCGCGCGACCGTTCACATCGCCGTTGCGCGGAGCAGCGATTACCGAGTTCGTGCGCTGCGGACCGGACCACTTCGCGTTGAAGTATGAGATCGACGGCCATCCATTCCGCGTGATCTATCAATGGGACAGCCTGGCCAATTACCGCTACACGTTCGTGGATTCCACCGGAGCTTCCCGTGTGGAGACATATAAGCGTCGATGAAGAAACGGTACCGCGACGTACGAACCGGCCGCGATCGAAAGAACTTTCAGGAGATATCCGTGCTACCGAACAGGGTGCGATCCACCAGCGCAAACGCGCTGTTGATGACGATGCTTATTACCGCATTGATTGGTGTGGCCCTGGTGCTGCCGACCCATGCCCAGCCTGCCGGCACCAGGCCGGCCGATGTGCCATCGATAACGAGGGGGCGAGGGACGGCGGTTGATACCAACCTGCTCCCGGGATGCTCAGGGGCGAGGGTAAGCGCTGTTGGTACGATCCGGGCGACCGACGGGACGATGTGGACTGTACCGGCCGAGAACGGTTTCGCGACCGCCCCGAAGGCAACCGATCTGTACAACGATTGCAGCGGCGTTCGGCTGCCGAACATCGGCGCGTTGGACACCGGTCGCGTGCCGATTGTGACGGTTGATCCGGAGGGTGATGTGGTAACCGGATATCTGTTCGCCGACAATTATTTCGAGCTGTTTGTGAACGGCGTGCTGGTTGCAGTTGATCCAGTTCCGTTCACGCCGTTCAACTCATGTGTCGTGCGGTTTCGCGTGCGGCGCCCGTACACGATCGCCGCGAAGCTGGTGGACTGGGAGGAGAATCTTGGTCTCGGGTCGGAGGCCAATCGCGATGACCAGTTCCATCCTGGCGACGGTGGCTTCATTGCGAGCTTCAGCGATGGCACCGTGACCGACGCGAGCTGGCGTGCGCAGACCTACTATATCGCACCGCTGGCCGATTCGGTGAGCGTCGTTACCAAACCGGACGGCACACGCTCGACGGCCGGGTTGGCCGATCCGAACTGCGACGGCGAATGTTACGCGGCACATTATCCGATCCCCGAGGGGTGGAATCTCCCCGCCTTCGATGCCGGCACCTGGCCCGCCGCCGCGACCTACACCGAGGCCGTTGTCGGAGTTGACAACAAGCCGGCATACACCAACTTCGTTGAGCAGTTCGGCGGCTCCGGTGCGCGGTTCATTTGGTCGTCGAACCTCGTGCTGGACAATCTTGTGCTGGTGCGCAAAACGGTAGGTGAAGTATCCGGGGTCGCCGCTGTTGAGCCATCCCGCGCCGGATTCGAGGTGGTCCCGAATCCCATTGAAGGTGATGCGGTGTTGCATCTGGTAATGCCGTCGGATGGGTGGGTGTCGATCGGACTCTTCGACGCAGTTGGCCGGCGTGTCCGGACCGTGATGAACGCGTTCCTTCCGGCCGGTGAGCACTCGGTGGCATGGAGTCCGCGCTTGGAAAGCGACGGCATACCGGCAGGGGCGTACGTTCTGCGCATGGACTCACCGTGCCATGTGGAGCACCAATTGATCTATGTCCGCCGCTGAACCCTTTTGGAAACGCGCTGTAATAACACAGGAGACAGAGCTTCATGATCCGCTGTTTCGCTATCGCGATACTACTGTGTACGCTGCCTCTGCTGCGGCTTCGGTCACAGACAATGACGGAGATTCTGGGCCGCCCCACCGATGCCTCGGTGACGCTGAGTGTGCTGTTCGACGCACACTGCGAAGCCTATGTTGAGTATGGTGAGGTGAAGGGTGAATATCCCGGCACAACGTCGGCGGCGGCGGCGCAGGCCGGCGTGCCGCTCGAGATTGTTGTCGGCGGCCTGAAGGCCAACACCCGCTACTATTATCGTACACGGTATCGCCGTTCCGGCGACGCGACATTTGCCGCCGGTGACGCGCGCACGTTCCACACGCAGCGGGAGCGCGCCAGCACATTCCGTTTCACGATTCAAGCGGACGCGCACCTGTACGACAAGAAGGGCGTTCGGCGCATGATGGATATCACGATGCGCAATCATGCCGCCGACAGCGCCGACTTCATGTTCGATCTAGGCGATACGTTCGGCGATGATCATACTCCGGATGTCACCACCGATGCCGACATGCGCCAACTGCATCTGGACTATCGCCCTGTGTTCGGCTCGGTGTGCCACTCGTCTCCGCTGTTCCTGTGCCTTGGCAACCACGAGGGCGAGAATGGATATTATCTGAAGCAGACTCCGCCGAACAACATCGCCGTGTATGGGACGCGGTGGCGCACCTTCTACTATCCCAATCCGGTGCCGGACGGCTTCTACACCGGCAATCCCGAGGAGGAAGGAAACGGTATCGGGCGACCGCAGAACTATTACGCGTTTCGTTGGGGCGATGCGCTGTTCGTTGTGCTCGACGCCTACCGGTACGGTACCACGAGCGCGAAGCCCCGTGGCTGGGATTGGACGTTGGGGGAGGCGCAGTACCAGTGGTTCAGGCGCACGCTTGAAGCGAGCGACGCCAAATACAAGTTCGTGTTTGCGCACCATATGCTCGGCGAAACCCGTGGCGCGGCCACCAGCGTTCCGTTGTACGAGTGGGGCGGCTACGAAGGCAACAAGCGTGTGTGGGGATTTTCCACCAACCGGCCCGGCTGGGCGAAGCCGATTCATCAGCTCATGGTCGACAATGGTGTTACCGTGTTCTTTCAGGGGCACGACCACCTGTACGCCAAGGAACAGGTTGATGGCCTGGTGTACCATGAAGTGCCGATGCCAAGCGATTCCACCTACGAAATCGGCGTGCTGGCCAACGCCGACGCGTACACCGATGTCACGATGCGTGGCGCCGGCCACATACGTGTGACCGTTGCGCCCGACAGTGTCCTGGTGGAATTCGTGCGCGCATGGCTGCCGGAGGACGAAACCGGAGGCAGCAAGAATGCCGAGGTTGCGCACGCGTATACGGTGATGGCCCGCGGGCGATCGGCGGTGCCGCATGCCGATCCGCTTTCCTTCCGTCTTGCGCGAAGCCGGCCGAACCCCGCGCATACCCAGGCCGAGATCTCCTTCCAGATTGGGCAGCCAGGCCATGTCTCGCTGGTGATTTACGATATCGCCGGCAACAGGGTCAGGACGTTGTGCGACAAAATCCTGTATCCCGACGAACCGGAGGATTTCACGTTCACATGGGACGGTATGTCGGATGCCGGCGTGCCTGCCGTGTCGGGCGTGTACTACTATGAACTTCAGGCGGGTGATCACCGCGAGGTGCAACGACTTATACTGGCACGATGAACACCATGATGACAATGCGTAACTCAAGGGCCGGAAATGCCGGCGGCGGATGGATCGGCACGGCGCTTGTCGCGCTTGCGCTGTTGGCGTGTACCGCACCAACGGTGCATGCCCAGGTGGTCCAATTCCCGATGCAGCAGATGCTTGGGCGCCCAACGGATCGCTCGGTAACGGTGAACCTGTTGGCCGATGCCGAACTGGAGGTCTACGCCGAGTACGGTCTCACGGCGGGAGCGTATTCCGGCCGGACCGAGGCGCGGACGTATTCCGCGAAGATACCCATCGAGTTCGTGATCGGCGGCCTGGAGCCGAACACCGCCTACGTGTACCGCGTTCGGTATCGGCGACCCGGCGTGGCCGCATTCGACAGCCTGGCCGAACACCGCTTCCACACACAGCGTGCGCGTGCCAGCACGTTCACGTTCACCGTACAGGCCGATCCGCATCTGGACGAGCAGTCCGATACGATGGTCTATCGTGCATGCCTGGGCAATCAGCTTGCCGGCGCTCCGGATTTCATGATCGACCTGGGCGACATCTTCATGTCCGACAAGCTCACGAAGCCGATCACCCGCGACAGCGTGGACTATCGCCACCGGTACCAACGCACGTTCTACGATCGGATCTGCGGCTCGGTGCCGCTGTTTATTGCGTTAGGCAATCACGAGGGCGAGGCGATGTTCCTGGCGAAGTCCGACTCGAACAACGTCGCGGTCTGGGGCACGAAGTTGCGCACGCTGTACTACCCCAATCCGTCCCCGGATGGATTCTACACCGGCGACACCACCGAGCATCCGTTCGTGGGCCGGCGCGAGAATTACTACGCGTTCGAATGGGGCAGCGCATTGTTCGTGGTGATCGATCCGTACTGGTACACCACCACGAAGCCGGGCCGCGACCTGAACACGAATTGGAATTGGACGCTGGGCCGCACGCAGTACGAGTGGCTGCGACGCACGCTCCAGATGAGCAAGGCACCGTTCAAATTCATATTCACCCATCAACTTGTCGGCGGCGTGGCCGAAGGGCGGGGTGGCGCCGAGGCCGCACCCTTTTTCGAGTGGGGCGGATTAAACGCCGACACCACGGGCGGGTTCGCCTCGAATCGTCCGGGGTGGTATGCGCCCATTCACCAGCTCTGCGTGGAAAATGGGGTGAACATCGTTTTCCACGGGCACGACCATTTCTTTGCCCGCCAGGAGCTGGACGGCGTTATCTATCAACTGGTGCCGCAGCCCAGCCATCCCCAATTCAAGGTTGCCAGCAGCGACTCGGCGTACGGCTACCATCAGGGGTTGATCCTCCCCAATTCCGGGCATCTGCGCGTGACGGTGGGCGCCGACGCCGCACAGGTGGACTATGTGCGCGCATACAAACCCGCCGATGAAACCGGCGGGCGCCACAACGGCGACATCTCCGCGACCTATACGATTACCGCGGCGCCGGCATCCGTCAACAACGAACCGTTGGTGTGGCGCCGCGCCTACGACGATGAGATAATCTTCCCGAATCCCTTCTCCGCGCAATCGGTGATCCGGTTCAGACTGCTGGAGCCGGACAATATCGGGCTGAGCGTATATGATGCGTCCGGTGCTCGTGTGCGTACGCTGCTGGAGCGCCGGCACATGGAGCCGGGCGAGTTCTCCACGGTGTGGGACGGCCGCGACGACGCTGGAGCCGAGCTCCCGTCCGGGACGTATTACTATGGCCTGGAGGGGACGGTTGGAATGCCCGCGATGTACAAGATCATCCTGACACGTTGATGCTGGGGTTACTGGAGATACGCATGAAGACAAACACGTACCGCAATTCGTTGATGGCCGCCATGCTCGTGCTGGTGGTGTGCTTGCCGCTTGCGGCGCAACCGATCGCGCGCACCATCAAGCGCCTGCCGGATACCGGGCAGACCGGGGATTACACCCCGACACGCGGCGAGGACAGCGATTACAATATCAACCCGCCGGGCTTTCTGGTGCAGGGAGGCGTGGCGATCGACACCGTTACCACGTTGATGTGGCAGCGAACCGATGGCGGAGAGATGACCGTGGAGCAGGCGATGGCCTACTGCGATACGCTTACGCTTGGCGGCTACGACGACTGGCGCCTTCCGGCCAGCCACGAGCTGTTCAGTATTCAGAATCTCGGGAACTCGAACCCGGCGCTTAACACGGCCGTGTTCACGGCAAGCGGCGCGGAGTATTGGTGGTCGGCGGACCGGCACGCCACCGACTCGAACCGTGTGTGGGCCACGAATGCCGGCGGAGGCATCGGGCCGCATCCGAAAACCGAGACGATCGGCGCCGGTGGTAACAAGCGCTTTCACGTGCGCGCTGTTCGCAACACCCAGAATCTGGGCACCGTGGCGCGGTACTTCACCGACAACGGTGACCAGACCGTTACCGACAACATGACCGGGCTTACCTGGCAGCAGTTCTGTGTACCGGAACTGCTGACGTGGGAGGAAGCGCTGCGTGCGGCAGATACGATGCAGCTTGCGGGCCATGCGGACTGGCGGCTGCCATCGATCCGCGAGCTTCAGTCGCTGAACCGCGAGGCCCGGCTGAGCCCGTCGGTGGAGTTGCTGTACTTCCCCTGTGTTGCCGGCGCGGACAAGCTGTGGTCCTCCACGACGCTGATGGGACAGGGTTTCACGCGCGCGTGGCTTTTGCAGGCCGACGTGGGTATCGTGACGTACGATCTGAAAACGGCTCGATGCAAGGTGCTCTGCGTGCGCGGTGGAACCGAGGGCACTACTAGTGTCCGGAGCGCGCGGCTGGATCAACTGGCGTGTATCGTTACGCCCAACCCGGCGCACGGGGGAGTGGAGATCGGCTACGGCACCGATTGCGCGTGCATGGCGTATATCACCGTGACCGACGCCCGTGGCCGCACGGTTGCGTCGTGGGCGACGCGCGCCGGCGACGCGGGCCGCTGGACCCAGCCATGGGAGACCGCCAACATCCCGAGCGGCCTATACTACTGCACGGTACAACGTGTGAGCCTCGCCGGCACGGAGTTGGCGCGCAATGTGGCGCGGATTGTGGTGGTACACTGAAAGGCGGTTGCAGTACGGTGCGTACAGCGCCGTGCTGCAACCATACATATCCTGCTGATGCGCGTCCGTCCGGCTTGCCATGGTATCCGGGGTGATGCCGGGCGCTTGTTGCACGTGGCCGCCAGGTGTTCGTTTCCGTATCACCCATCACAGCCAGATTGAAGGCCTGGTGCAGCGCACCGTGGCCAAACCCACCGCGAACCCCATCCCCCCTGAACTTGCTAACTTGTCGGCGCCGAAGGTTCCCCAGGTTCCGAATCCAAGAGCAGCATGAGCAACGTCAAATCCGGCGGCGGGTTCGCCGCTATCGCCTATACACTGAAGAAAAGCTTCCAGGCCACTGGTGGTCCCGTGCGATTCTGGAAACGCATGGCAAGCCACAACTCCTGCAAAACCTGCGCCTACGGCATGGGCGGGCAGGCGGGCGGGATGCGGAACGAGCTGGGGCAGTTCCCGGAGTTCTGCAAGAAGAGTGTGCAGGCGATGGCGGCCGACATGCAGCCGCCGCTTGCCCCGGATTTCTTCGAGCGGCATTCGGCCGACGAGCTTGCCCGACTGTCGCCGCGCGAGCTGGAGAACTGCGGCCGGCTGGCCTATCCGGTGATGCGCGCGGCCGGAGCCACGCACTTCCAGCGTGTAAGCTGGGATGCCGCACTGGATGCCGCCGCCAACGCTTTGCGCGCCGCCGCGCCCGACCGCACCTTCTTCTACTCCTCCGGCCGATCGAGCAACGAGGCCGCGTTCCTGCTGCAATGGCTGGCGCGTGTGTACGGCACCAACAATGTGAACAATTGCTCCTACTACTGCCACCAGGCCAGCGGTGTGGGCATGGCCGAAAGCATCGGCACGGGCACTGCCACGGTGACGCTGGAGGATGTCGAGCACGCGGACTTCGTGTTGCTGCTGGGCGCCAACCCGGCCAGCAACCATCCACGCCTGATCACAACGCTTGCCGAGCTGCGCAAGCGCGGCGGCACGGTGGTGGTGGTGAATCCGCTGCGCGAGACCGGGCTGGACCGCTTCAACATCCCATCGCGCCCGGTTTCGCTGTTGTTCGGTTCGGCCATCAACGACCATTACGTGCAGCCGCGCATCGGCGGCGATGTGGCCTTCCTGAAGGCGCTGTTGAAGGTTGTGATAACCGAGGGCGCGCTGGATGAGGCATTTATCGCGGAGCATACGGTCGGGTTCGCCGAGCTGCGGGCCGCGCTGGAATCCGAGACGCTGGAAAGCCTCGCCGCCGAAAGCGGCGTGGATGTTGCCGTGGTGCAGCAGGTTGGGCGGCTGTACGCCGCATCGCGCAACGCCGTGTTCATGTGGGCCATGGGCATCACGCACCACGAACACGGCACCGATAACGTGCTGGCGATCAGCAACCTGGCGCTGGCGCGCGGCATGGTGGGCAGGCCGCATGCGGGGCTGATGCCGATCCGGGGACATTCCAACGTGCAGGGCATCGGCTCGGTTGGGTTTGCGCCGGAGCTGAAGGCAGGGCTGTTGAAGGCGATGGAGGATTTGTACGGCCTGAAGGCGCCGCAGGGGAAGGGGCTGGATTCCATCGGCTCGGTACACGCCGCGCATCAGGGGCGCATCGATGCCGCTATACTGATGGGCGGCAACTTCTATGCGGCCAATCCGGATCTGGCCTACGCCGCAACCGCGCTGGGCCGCATCGGCACCGCCGTGCACATCAGCACCAAGCTGAATCAGGGGCATGTGTGCGTGGCACCGGAACGCGAGGGCGGCGCGGTGATCATCCTGCCCACCTGCGTGCGCGATGAGGAACTGCAAACCACCACACAGGAAAG
Source organism: uncultured bacterium (assembly GCA_966128725.1). Classification (GTDB taxonomy): domain Bacteria; phylum Bacteroidota; class Ignavibacteria; order OLB7; family OLB7; genus JAFDZV01. Next base: position 34,370 of record CBHYLN010000046.1, read on the forward strand.
CATGTTCAGCTTCGTGCGGCTCTCCGATGGCGGCATGGCGCGGCCCTCGCACGAGTTGAAGAGCGAGGTGGAGATCATCACCTCCATCGGCGCGCGGCTGCTGCCGGCCGACGGCCCCATCGATTTTCATGCGATGCGCAACCACGACGAAATCCGTCGCGTGATTGCGCGCGTGGTGCCCGGCTACGCGCCGGCGGCGGCCATCGCCGCCACACGCCAGGAGTTCCACGTTGAGGGGCGCGTGCGCCACCAGCCGAACTTTCCGCTGCCCGGCGGCCGCGCGCGGTTTATCGATGTGGCCACCCCGCGCGACCCGCTTGCGCCCGGCGAGCTGCGGCTGATGACGATCCGTTCGGAAGGGCAGTTCAATACCGTGGTGTACGAGGAGAACGACCGCTACCGCAACCAGCCAACGCGCGATGTGATCCTGATGCACCCTGACGATATCGCAGCGCTGGGCCTGCGCGATGGCGCGCGTGTTACCGTCCGCTCCGCCACCGGCGCCATGCCGGATATCCGCGTGGCCGCCTACGATATCGCCCGTGGCTGCGCGGCCATGTATTACCCGGAGGCGAACGTGCTGGTTGGCACCCGTGTGGACCCCAAGAGCGGCACCCCGGCATATAAAAATGTGCGGGTTCGGGTGGAGTAGAGGGGAGCGCCGATCAATGCATTCCCGAGCAATTGTCGGTAGTCCAGTTCATTTTATGTGGGGAGCAAGATGCTGGTGTGACGCCTATGCAGCCATCTTGAATTAACGGGCCAGCCTGGCCCTCAACCACCCAGCGATAAATCGCTGGGCAATTATCCGGCGTCCC